>JANNXL010000415.1:0-9489 GCA_031409575.1 Hyphomicrobium sp. | reverse complement strand
CCCCGCCACAATTTTTCTCAACCAATTCATAACGATTCGGTGCCCCGGGCTGGCGTGTCACCCACCCGGCCACAAGTCTCCCTGTGGACTGCCGCGTTTCAGACACGCGCGCGGCTAAGCGCAACCCGAATCTAAGCGCTGTTTAGATCCCGTTAGCCGAATCGGCGTGCTATGGCTGTTGCCGGGCACGCATCCCCAGTCTGGCGTTGCGTGGAGACAGAGCCCGATGTTCATGAGTGTTGTTGATACCGTTCCTGGCGTACCCGTTTATCCAGAATTGGCGGGCAGTCGCGTTCTCATTACCGGCGTTTCATCTCAGGCCGGCGTCGATGTGGCGCGTGCATTCGCTGCCCACCGGACCTATCTTGTTATCCAGACGACTGATGCGTCTCCTGCCATGACCGAAGTAGCAGCGCTGCTGACGGAAAGCGCAACAAACTTGCAAATGTTTGTAGAGCCGCTGGAAACCCGCGATGCCGCACGCCGCTTTGCGCAGACGGCGAGTCAGGTTCATGGCGGTTTAGAGTCAGTCATCAATCTTATCTCGATCGTTCCAGAAGATGTCGCTGGTCTTTCAACTGAGGCGGACGTTGAGACGTTCATTTCCGGAAAGCTCGGCGCTCAACTTGAACTGACCCGCGTCATTGCCAATCGCATGCGCACCACGTGGACGGATGGCTCGATCCTCAACGTCGTGCTGATGGCCGAGCCGGCCACCCAGCGCGAAGTGGCCGTCGGCGGTCTCATCCATGCCGCACTTGCCGCCATGACGCGTGGTGAAGCGCAGGCCTGGGCCGAGCATGCGATCCGTATCAACGCTATTGGACCGCGCGGGACGGCACCTGCTGGTGCGGCGCTTACAAGCGAGCCGGAGGTGGCCTCGCTCGCGTTGCATCTGGCCAGCAAGAAAGGCCGCCAGCTTTCGGGCCAGATGTTTGATGCAGCCCACGTCTGCCGCCGCGGTTAGCGGCCTACGGCCTTGTGTCACGAAAAGGGCGCATAAACCCGCTTGCTCGGCCTGCGGCATGCGGGCGGAGTGTCTCATCTCTTGCTTGCAGCCTGCTATACCTGAGGCAAGTTTGACTGCGGTTGCCACAGTGGCGCCGCTTCAGCCTGCCCAGTTTGCAGACGCGGAACGGTAAGCGGAGACAGCCTTGCACATCCTGGAGATTTCCCGGCGCGCACGATACGTTGCGCTGTTGGCACTGTTGACGGGCATGCCCGTCATGAACGGCGCGATGCCGGCGTTTGCTCAAGATCCTGCACCTGCGCAACTCGATGAACCAGCGCTGCAACCCGAGCCAACGGCACCGAAACCAGACGACGCGTCAGTCCCAGCGGCAAACCCCGATGCATTAACGGCCGCCCCCAGCGACCCTCCACGGGTTGAACTGACGTGGCGCGTGCAAAACCCGTTCCGTTTCTTCAACAATCCCGACGATACGGAAGTTCACCGCGCCACATATCTTGCGCTCACGCCCGAAGAACGTGCCAACCCCATTTTAGCCTCAGAACGTGCCCTCAGCGGCCGCGAGCCCGAGGGATGGGCAGCCGCAATGTACGACAAGACCTGCTGGGACAGCGCGCGCAACCGCTTCATCTGTCCCGACAAGAAAAATTACATCAACCCAGACAGCCACAAAGTGGTCATGGAGATCACGGGCGTCGAAGACGAGAACGTCACCTGCACATGGCTGACCTCGCCGCGTGGAAAAAAGACGGTCCGCGGCACAGCCGTCAAGAAGGCCTGCAAAGATCCCGTGACATTCGAAGTGCCCTATCCCGGCAGTTTAAAAGTAACCGTTGAGATCGGCGGCACCGAAGTTGCGCGCACAGATGTCAAGGTCCGGGATATACTCGTCGCGGCCATGGGCGACAGCTTCGGCTCCGGTGAGGGCAACCCGGATGTCGCGGTGCGCTTCTCACGCGAACGCGCCGTTGACTATGGCAAATCTGAAAAGAGCTCCGACCTCTTGGGCTATCCCGCGCGCGTAGGGCCGTGGAAGCAAATCGGCGACAAAGATTTTATCTCTGGAAACGCCCATTGGAACGACACCGCCTGCCGCCGCTCTCTCTATTCGCATCAACTGCGCGCAGCACTCCAGCTTGCGGTGGAAGACCCGCACCGTGCCGTCACCTATACCGGGCTCGCGTGTTCGGGGGCCGAAGTTACCTGGGGCTTGTTCCTGCGCTATAAGGGCAACGAGTGGGTGCCGAACCCGCCGGATCTGTCGCAAATTTCCGCTCTTGCGTCCGCTCAATGCGGGCCGAACACCGCACCTGCCAAGGATTACCCCGAGGCCTATCACATCGGCGGTGTGGTCAAGGAATTGGCCGGCGGCCTTGTCATCAACCGCTGTGAGCAGGAAGATTCCCGCAAGATCGATCTTCTGCTGGTCTCGATCGGCGGCAATGACGTGGGCTTTGCCCGTCTGGTCGCCAACGCGGTGCTCGCAGACGATGCGCTCGTTCGCAAACTTGGCGGCTGGTTCGGGCAGGTACAGGGCAACGCCCAAGCCGACGTGCTGATGAGCGCTGTCGACGAGCGCTACAAATCTCTTAACCGGGCCATTCACGGCATTCTGCATATGCCGTGGGAAGAAAGTGATCGCGTCATCCTGACTGCATACCCGCCGCTGGCTCTTTTAGGCGATGGACATAAGGTTTGCCCCGACAGCAACGCCGGCATGGAGGTGTTCTCCGAGTTCAGCCTCAGCCAGAAAATGGCGGGTGAGAGTTCCAACCTCGCCGACAGACTGCAAAAGGTCATGTCGCAAAGCGCGCGCGCGTTCGGCTGGAGCTTTGCCGACGCCCACCGCAAAGAGTTCATCGGCCGGGGGCTGTGCGCCGGTTACACAGAAAATGCATTCTCGGTGGCCGACGACCTGCGCCTGCCACGTCTCGTCGAAGGAAAGTGGGAGCCGTATAACCCAGCCGACTATCAGCCCTACGCATCACGCCAGCGCTGGTTCCGCACGCCGAATGACGCGTTCATGACCGGCAACTTCCACGTCTCCGGCTCGGTGCTGCAAAAAGCGCTGAAGCTGCAAAGCCTGTCTTGGTTCCAGGTGCTTCTCGCTTCCACCTATTCGGGCGCCTTTCACCCAAACGCCGAAGGCCAAGCCGCCATTGCGGATGCAGTCGCTGCAAAGGCGCGCGCCGTGTTGAAAAAGTATGGTCAGCAGACGGAAGCGGCAGCGGTGCCGTGATCGTGGCGGTCCCGGCAGGAGAGGCCCATTTCAATCAAATTAAAGGCTTGTGCTTCGGTGGGACCGTCTGCGGTCCCACGACATATCAAGCAGTTACGATGAGTCGTGTCCCACCAATTTGGGTTGCAACCTTAACGGTAAACGTCGTGCTGTGAGTGGCACACCCGGGGTTCGAAGTGGTGGCAAGATCTCACCTTCAAGAGGCAGCACTGGCTGTGCCGAGACATGCGAATTGCGGCCGTCAAATCGATCCTGCCGCTTGGCTCGGCTGGCGGCTCGATGCCGCGGCCTCGCGAGCCGCCAAGTTCGGCAAGTCGGGCAGCAACGCCGCGAAGCCTAGCCTCACGCTTGCGCAGAAATGGATCACGCGTTTGGCTGACGGCTACCGAGCGACAATTGTGTGCTGTGATTGTTCTCGGGGGCAGCTTGCCCGATGCATATAGGTCAGGAGTCCGATGATGTATCGGGCTATCACTGGGACCACTTCATCGGGTTTGCGCCTGGGCATGGGGCGAGGTCGATAGACTAGAACCGCAAGGCCTTTCGTACCGCACGTCCCACAGACCGGGCACCAGTCCGCACAGTCCGGCCGGCTTTTCTGATAGGCTTGGTCACGGTACCTTCTATCAATGCCGCTGATCTAAGCCGCCGTATCGGATCAATCGTAAGTGCCTTGCCAACGAATGGAAACGCGGTCCCGACACTTAATCCTGGGATCAAACCCTGTGTAAATTTTATGGGCGCGGAGATGACCCCGGCGACCGTGGCATGGACGATGCGTCCAACCGAACTGTGCTGCTGACAGTTGTTGTTTCGTGAGCAAATATTGACCTCACCTTCATGCAGCAAAACGAGCGTGTCTCCAGTTCCGTCGACATAAACATCAAACACTGTTCCCCGCACACCAATCGTCGCCGACGGCGTTTCGATGCGATATGATTCCTTCTTTTCCGAACCGGTAATAAAACGGAATGTGCCCTTCAGAAAGTTGACACCAATCGTCGTTACCCCACCGGACTTGGCAATGAAAAAGTCGTCGATCCGGATGCTGGCGTTTGGCCCAACCGCTAGCTTGGTATCGTCATCTAATTTCAATTCAGCGCGTGAGTTGTCACCTGTCTCAAGAGACTCGCTTCTGTGAAGACGCGCTCCCTCTTGGAGGTCGCGCTTGTCCTCGCCGAGAATGGCGACGACGTCTTGCTTTACAACGATCGCAGTGCCGACTTCCTGAACATCCGTCTCACCAGCTTGAACCGTCGTCACACATGTGCCGTTCAATGATATCGCCAGAAGGGCCATGATGAGGTAGCGCCAGCAGGCGGAATCAACCGTCAATCTATTTGCAAACATATCGCGATGACCAAATGACTGGTTTGGCTGATAAGTCAGCTCTATATCATGGACAGTTGTGGTCACTAAATGCTTTTGTCCTGTGCGGACCGATAACCGAAAACGCGGGAAGGAAAGTTGGTTGAGTGTTCGAGTTGCCTATTGGTTGATCATTGCGTCTATTATTTCGGCAAGCGTTTTGCTGCGCCAAGCTGATCCCGGTTTCATTGCAAGATTGCGATTGCTCGGATTTGATACCCTTCAGCAAGCCTCGCCACGCCAATTGAACGACACTTTTCAGGTCCGTATCATCGATATCGATGAACGTTCGTTGGACGAAGTAGGAAGCTGGCCATGGCGGCGCGATCAGCTCGCCGATCTCGTCGGAAAACTGTTTGATCTTGGTGCAAAGGTCGTTGTTTTCGATATTGTTTTCCCCGATGCCGAGAGCAATCCATTGTACGGAATACCGGAGGAAATCCGAAGTTCCCCGGAATACAAAGCGATCCAAGAGAAGCTGACAATAATCGGCACGGCGGATGATAAATTCGCCGCTGCAATTCGGCGCCGTCCAGTCGTCCTTGGAATCATTGGCAGATCTCAGAGTTCCGCCAGACTGCCGCCGGCGCGCGCCTCATTTGCCACGGTCGGCGACAAAGTCGCGAGCTTTGCTCCCGGTTTTGCAGGCGCCACCGCCAACCTTCCACTCTTTGAAGATGCCGCAACGGGCATTGGTGCCTTGAACTGGTTTCCCGAGCACGACCAGATTCTTCGCCGCGTGCCGACGGTCGTGCGCATTGCAGATCAACTGTATCCGTCGCTCATCTCGGAATCGCTCCGGCTCTATTTCGGGGTCAAGACCATCGAAGTCCGCTCCGCTGGCGACGGCGGCTACGCAGGAAATCGCGGCATCACCACGGTTCGCATCGGCAAGACGGTTATCCCGACTGACCGGGACGGCCAATTATGGTTGTCCTTTTCACGGCACAACAGCGCGCGGTTCATCTCTGCCGCCGACGTCATTCAGGCGCGGACAGCTAGTGGAAGCCTGGATGGACGTGTTGCCATTATCGGCACAAGTGCCTCCGGCCTTCTCGATCTGAGGGCAACGCCGCTTGATCCAGTAATCTCGGGCGTCGAAATCAATGCTCAAGCGATCGAACAACTCTTGGAGCAACGGCTGTTGGTGCGGCCAGATTTTGCCAAAGGACTTGAAATCGTCATTACGGTGATATCGGCGTTGGTGCTGGCTTGGCTGGTTTACCGCTCAGGCGCCGCGATTGCCGCGATCGTCGGATTTGCGACGGTCAGCCTCTTTCTGGTAGGAAGCTGGATCGCATTTTCGAGGCACGGGATACTGCTGGACGCTGTCTATCCACTTATCACGAGCTCGGCGGCATATATCTTCGGCACCGGATTCCTCTACTACCACGCCGAAAGTGAACGCAATCGAAGCCGCCAGGCGCTGATGTATATTGCGCGAGAAATGGAGGCCGCGGCGCAAATTCAACGGTCGTTTCTGCCAAATGATAACCTCGCAGGCCCACTTCGGGAGAAGTTCGATATATTCGCAATGATGAAGCCCGCTAAGGACGTCGGCGGCGACTTTTATGACTACTTCATGATCAAACGAAACAAGCTTGCATTTGCTGTCGGTGACGTTTCCGGCAAAGGCGTACCGGCGGCGCTGTTTATGAGCGTCTCGCGAACTGTGCTGCGGACACTGGCGTTAGAAGATGAGTCTGCTGGCGACGTACTGTCCAAGGTCAATGCCATTCTTTCCCGTGATAATTCGGAAGGCATGTTCGTCACGATTTTCTATGCAGTCTTGGATCTCGATACTGGCGTCGTCGAATTCTCAAGCGCAGGACACGACGATGCGTTCCTGCTTCAAAGCGACAATCCCGCAGAGCCACTCAACTACATGGGGCCCGCAATCGGCTTGTTCGATGGTGCGAATTACCCGACGCAGAAGCGAAGACTTGCCAATGGCGAGGCGATGCTTCTGCTGACCGACGGCGTTACGGAGGCTTTTAGTGCCGATGGCCGCGTGTTCGGACCGGATCGTCTGGCTTGGGTGCTCGGGCGGACCAGCCGGTCCGATGCCAAGATGATCGTTGAGTCTGTAACGCAGCACGTTGCGCGCTTTTCGACAGGTGCGGAGCAGTCCGATGACATTACGTGCATCGCAGTACAATTCAGGGGTTAATCCCGTCGCATACGATGGTCAATTTATTGGTCTGGCCGATGCGCTGATAGTCCAATTGGCTCGCCCGTTCTTTGATCAGCGCAATCCCAAATCCACCGGCCCTGGCACTCAACAGATCCTTCGGCTTGTCAGATGTTGGCCATGAGCGAAAGTCAAAATAGCGGCCGTTGTCGTAAATCAATGCTTTGCAGTGCTGCGGTTGAAGCTCGATTTCAATGACAATCGATGGATCTGGCGTATCGTCGAACGCATAGCCGATCAAATTTGCAGCAACTTCATTGATGCAAAGCCGCAGATTGGCGGCAACGGGTTCTTCGACCTAACTAGTTGCGAAGGCGGCATCAAGCCAATGGTTGAGGCGCGCAACCTCCGCGGCAACGGGCTTGAGCGCTATTCGCTCCCTTAACGCCATTAACTGAACTCGGCAACCGCAGCGGTCTCGTCCGCGACAACCGGAATGATAGCGTCGATGCCCGTGGATCGAAGAACCTTTCTCGCTTCAGCTGTCGGATTGCATATGACCAAGCGCCCGCCACGGCCACCAATTGCCCGCGCGGCTTTGACGAGAATCCGAATTCCGATTGAGGCCAAGAAGGTAACTTGGGAAAGGTCAATAATCACTTTGCTATTTTTATTCGCGATGTCGCTGAACGGCACTTCGATTTCACTCGCACCAGCAATGTCGAGCGACCCGATCAGATTGATCTTCAGTAAGTTGCCAGGCACTTCAACTTGTTCCAGGCGCATTGTTTTTCCTTGGTTTTACTCAAGCCATGTGGTGGGACGAGTGGTATGAAGCGAATTGGAGCGGCTTTATCCCGTGTTGAGAAATGACGTCCAGTGACGTGGACTGGATTTCGAGAAACATCAAGCGTTTGCCGTCTGTCTAACTTTCAAACAGTGTACCGACATAGGCCGAACCGGTGTTGGTCAGGTCGAAGGAATGCAGGCCCAGTCCATCAGACATCATCTTAAAGCTTGCCACACCACGAACCGAATTCCCATTGGCATCGAGTCTGGGTGAATAGGTGCCAATACCAAGCTGCCGGTTGACGACGCCTAATATCCCTCCGCCGACGCCACTTTTTGCGGGAATGCCGACGTCAAACGCCCATCCGCCAGAATAATCGTACATGCCGCACGTGAACATCACGGCCAGCGTGTCGCGAACGGCATCAATGTCAAAGATCTGCTTTCGTGTGACCGGATGCACGCCAAGATTTGCGAGAGTCGCGCCCATCATAGCGAGATCGGTGGCGCTTACCATGATTGAGCATTGCTTGAAGTAAAGGTCGAGTGCGGGCTCAACGGGTTCCGACAAGGCCCCGGCGCTCACCAGGAGGTGACCAATTGCTCTGTTGCGGTGTCCTGTTGTCGCTTCTGAACGATAGACATCCTCGTTAAGGACCAGTTTCCGGCCAGCGGCCTCTGAAAATCGATCGAGGACTAAATCGAATGCGGCGTCAGCACCAACGGCATCCCGGAGCATTCCGGAAACGGTGACTGCGCCGGCATTGACCATCGGATTGTAAGGCCGCCGCGTAACAGGGCTGAACTCGATCGCGTTGAAGGGATCACCACTTGGCTCGACGCCGACCCGCGAAAGAACTTCTTTGCGGCCACACAATTCAAGTGCGATGCAATAGGCAAGTGCTTTTGAAATCGACTGTATCGTGAATTCTGCTTGCGCATTGCCAACCGACTGCACCTGCCCGCTCGATGTTGCAATCGCAATGCCGAATGAATCCGGCGCCACCGTCGCCAGTTCCGGTATGTAGTCGGCGAGTGTCCCGTCCCGAAGCTGACTGGCCTTATCATAGATGTCGGCCAGCATCGTCGTAATCGGAGAAACAGACGCGGTGACCTGACTGATTGGAGCGGCCGTTCCCAGAGTCATGCTCGACGGGTCCATAAAGCCGCCTTTTGCAGGTGTTGTTGAGATGTTCGGCGAAGAGGGTGACACTGGTGTCACCGCGCTTTCTGACGCCACCAATGTTTCAGTTGCGCTTTGCGCATTGAAAGGTTCGGATTTGGGCTTCTCAGATTTAAAAAGGAAGTCAAAGAGACCGCCCTTCGCTTGCGGCTTGCTCATTTTGCAACCCATCCCCTGCACAATAGTTGATCGCATCCGCCCAAGTTTTATGCGCGGTCGGCTTGCCCCAAGGCCAACCGCGCGTTTAACAATCCGAAAATTCCTATGCCGGATGAACACGTTGACGTCGAAAAATGCTCAGCAGTTAAACGTGGTGGCGCAATTTTTATGCCATGGGATTATTGGACGATTGGTTGACGCCAATGATAACGGCAACGGTTTTGACTATCGCTAGTATAGAGCGGTCGACCGGCTTCTTTGACGCGAAAATCGGATCGGTCTCGAATGACCGATATTGGCCCATCTCGAAAACGAGAACGAAAGCGGTCTGTGGTGGCAAGCGGCCATTTCCGCCAGAGCCTGTCAAAAGCGAGGCCGTTGCGGTGCACACATCGCTTGTGCCCGTGCCCTGCACTTTTGCAACACAGGTGTTGAGCGCCGGCACGACGGCAGCTCGGGGTCAGGTCCGACCGGTGGCACTGTGTGCGATGACCGCTTGGCCCAGAAAGCGGACGTTCGCGCTGAAACGTGATGGGCCAAGAGCGACAGCGTTCAAATCAGCAATCCTGGGCTCGGATTCGTCTGGTCCTGAGAGGTTTGCGTATGTTTGGTGGCGCGGCAGGCTGGACGAACTTGCCGTTTCGGTTACT
>JANNXL010000414.1:0-7094 GCA_031409575.1 Hyphomicrobium sp. | reverse complement strand
ACTGCATCACATCATTGGCGTGCGCGACATCTGGCTCGGCGCCTTGGCCGTCCTGTTTGCGATCCTGCGCGAATGGCGGGCCCTGGCTGCGTGGTTCATCCTGGCCGCGGGCGTTTGTTTCTACGACGCCGGTATCGTGTTCCACACAACGGCGAACATCTGGGCGATGGCGTTTCACTGCGGGTCAGGTGTGTTCTGCGGGAAGGTCGGCCGGGCGTGCTTGCGAAGCCGCGTATCCGCGCAGGCGAGTTGCGCAGAGTGACGCCGGAACGGACACCAGAAATTTGCGGCATCCCGTTGCAATCGCCGGAGCAATTGCGTCATTTCCCACGCAAATCTACCCACCGTGCCAAACCTTGCACGCGCGGGCGGATGAGCAGAAAGCCGCGATAGGCACGTTCCAGGATAGCGGTCACGGGCGCCACTTTGGCGATGCGGCCGAGCCCGCGCAAGCCCGGCGTGTGCATCCACAGTTCGGCAAACGCTGCGGCGCCGCTCAAGACAGAGCCATCAGACATGCGGACGTGAAAGCGGGCCTGCGCATCCGCCTGTGACAGCCCTTGCGGCAGGGACGCTAACTCGCAGGCAGTCACGTCCACCCAGTCAAGCGCAGTACCGCCGTCGCGGCGTTTGTAGATGCCAATCTCGCGGCGGCACAGCGGGCACGCGCCATCGTAGAACACAGCGGGTTTTGGGGCAGGGGCAGGTGTGAGGGTCAAAGGCCGAAAACCTCAACAAGTCGAGACCGCATACTGGCGCTCAAGGTTGGTCTCTTTACGGCGGCTGGCCTGCATCCGATCTCACCAGTCTTTCGGGTGCGTTCTGCCCGTTGCTGCCTCACGGCACCACGGTCGTCAGTACGAACGCGAAAAAGATGACAAGATGCACCGCGCCTTGCAGAACCGTCGTGCGCCCCGTGCCCAGTGACAACGTGGAAACGATCAGCGTCAGCCACAACAGTGCGATGCCTTTGTCGTCTAGCCCCAAAGTCAAGGTCCAGCCGGTCATCAACGACAAGATCGCAACCGCCGGGATCGTCAACCCGATGGTGGCAAGCGCCGATCCCAGCGCCAGATTGAGGCTTGTCTGCAACCGGTCGGCACGGGCTGCGCGCACGGCGGCGAGGCCCTCAGGCAGCAACACCAATCCCGCTACCAGAATGCCGACGACGGCTTTGGGCGCGCCGGCTTCGTCAAGAGCGGCTTCGGCCAAGGGTGAGATTTTCTTGGCCAAAAGAATGACGGCCACCAGTGACGCCACGAGAAACCCCATGCTGGTCCAGGCGACGCTATTTTCCGGCGGCGGCGCGTGGGTCGCCTCATCGCCTTCCCCCTCAACGGGCAGGAAATAGTCGCGGTGCCGGACGGTCTGCACAAGCACGAAAATGCCGTAGAGAAGCAACGAGACGAACGCGACAAAGGCCAGCTGGCTTGGCGTGTAAACAGGGCCGGGCGAGGTCGTCGTGTAGTTTGGCAGTACCAGTGTCAGCACCGACAGCGCGCTCAAGACGGCGAGCGATGCGCTGACTCCGTGTTGCACATAGATTTGCTCGCGATGGCGCGCGGCACCGAGTAAAATGCACAGACCGACGACGCCATTTAAAATGATCATGATGGCGGCAAAAACCGTATCGCGGGCCAGCGCTGCGGCGTCAGCGCCCGCCGACAGCATCATCGATACAATCAGCGCAACTTCAATGATGGTGACGGCAAGTGCGAGCATCAGGGTACCGAAGGGTTCGCCAACGCGATGGGCGACCACCTCGGCGTGGTGCACGGCTGCGAGCACACAGGCGATGAGTGAGACCGACAGCAGCACCGCGCTGACGCCGCCCGGAAGCACGCTGGTTAACTCCATCATCACCACGGCGAGAACTGCGAAGCCCGCAAGCGGCGCCACGAGTGTCCAAACCGGCAATTGCAACCACGGTTTCATAGGCGAGCGACCCCTTAATTCGTATCGAACACTGTCCTAGCCAGATTTGCGGCCGCAGTCTTGGGTATCGAGCGATCCTGCCGCACTTTCCAAAGGCCCGCGACGGCCGGCACTGCGCTGGAGTGCCGGAGCGGGCAAAGCAAAGTTGACACACCGCGCGCCATCCCTAATGTGCAGCGCAACATCCCCTCAAATCAAGGTTCTGACGCCGATGAGCGCCGTTCGCACGCCTGCCAAGCATTTCACACCTCTCGCCATCGGCGCGCCTGAGCCCTATCGCGCCCTGCCGGTGAAGCTGGAGCGCATGATCCACTTCATTCCGCCGCACAACGAAAAGATCCGCGCCAAACTCAAAGACACCATCAAAACCGTCGACGTGGTGCTGGGCAACCTGGAAGACGCCATTGCCGTGGGCGAGAAGGAAGCAGCACGCGCCGGCTTTGTCTCCATGGCGCGCGAGTTCGATTTCGGTACTACGGGACTATGGACGCGCATCAACTGCCTGAACTCGCCGTGGATGCTCGACGACGTGACCGAACTTGTGCAGCACGCCGGCAATAAGCTCGACGTCATCATGCTGCCTAAGGTCGAAGGGCCGTGGGACATCCACTATCTCGATCAGCTGCTCGCCCAGCTCGAAGCCAAGCACCACGTTACAAAGCCCATTCTCATTCACGCCATTCTAGAGACGGCCGAGGGCGTGAAGAACGTGGACGCCATTGCGGCTGCCTCGCCGCGCATGCATGGCATGAGCCTTGGCCCGGCCGATCTCGCTGCCTCGCGCGGTATGAAGACGACACGCGTCGGCGGCGGGCATCCGGATTATGGCGTGCTGGCTGATCCCGGCAAAGACGCGGGCAGCGCACGCGCATTTTACCAGCAGGATCTGTGGCACTACACCGTCGCCAAAATGGTGGATGCGTGCCTCGCCTATGGCCTGAAGCCGTTTTACGGCCCATTCGGCGATTTCGCCGATGGGGCGGCCTGCGAAGCCCAGTTCCGCAACGCTTACTTGCAAGGGTGTTTGGGCGCGTGGTCGCTACACCCCTCGCAGATCGACATTGCCAAGCGCGTGTTCTCGCCCGACCCCAAGGAAGCGGCCTTCGCCAAGCGCATTATCGATGCCATGCCCGATGGTACGGGCGCGGTCATGATCGACGGCAAGATGCAGGACGACGCCACCTGGAAACAGGCCAAAGTCATTGTTGACTTGGCGAAGCTTGTCGCCTCAAAAGATCCGGCGCTGGCAGCCGCGTATGGTTTCTGAGGCGGGACGAAAGCGCGCGGCGTTGGTCCCAGTTGACACAGACGCGGCCAAGGCGTCGAAGTAGGTTCATGCGTCAAAAAAAACAAACTGCTAAAAGTACTCCTGCAGCCAAACCGGCTGCACGGCCTTCTGCTGACAAGTCCAAGGCGCGCCCCGCCGTCAAAAAGGCGAAACCCTTGATTGGAGCCGCCGAGGCCAAGAAGATTGCGACCGTTGTGGCCAGATTTGCAGGCACCAAACGAGCCAAAGCTGCGTTAGCTGCCGCCAAGTCCGCACAACGCGCCAAACGCGCCGATCCCGAAGCCCCGCCGCTAGCCACAAAAAAGAAACTTGCCATCAAGACCAAGGGCCGCGCCATCCGCAGAGCCAAGTTCTCGGTCGGCCAAGTCGTGCGGCATCGGATTTATCCGTTCCGCGGCGTGGTGTTTGACATCGACCCGGTGTTTGCCAACACCGACGAGTGGCTGGCGGCTATTCCGGCCGAAGTGCGTCCGCGTAAAAACCAGCCGTTTTATCATCTGCTCGCCGAAAGCGCCGAGACGGAATACATCGCCTACGTGTCCGAGCAAAACCTTCTGCCCGACGAGACCGGCGCGCCACTCCGCCATCCCCAGATCAACGAGTACTTCGTTGAGGAAGACGATGGGACGCTACGCGCGGTTTTTCTCCAAGCGCATTGAACAAAAATCGCAGCACCCGTAATCCCCGCGTCATTCGCGTTGGCGCACTCAAGCCGCGAGGTTGACGAAATGACCGGTGTTTCTGGTTGATTGTTTCGATTAACCTGCAGAATTCGTGTGGATGCTGCGGAGTCGCGCCCAACAAAAAAACCCGCCGGAGAGTGATCTCCGGCGGGCTTTTCTTTTAAATTGGCCGAGCGATTATGGCTTGGCGGCAGGTGCGGCCCCGGCAGGCTTTTCAGCTGTCAATGGCTGGCCTTCCTTGAAGCCTGGTGGCGGCGGCACATTCTTCAACTGGTCCGCCTTGAACTTCTCGTAGTTGTCGGCGCGGCGCTTGTTGATGGCGGCCATCATGTCGGTACGGGCTTTTTTGTAGGTTTCGTTGTCAACGGCCTTGCCGGTAATCGCCTTATCGAAGCCCGACAGCGGAACCGGAACCGAGAACGGCTGGCCGCTCACATAAACCGAGCGCACGAGCAATGCTCCGCCAGTTTTCATTTGCGCCAAAACTTCGTCGGGTGCCGCTAATTCAGCCGTGCAGCCGTTGGGCAGGCAAGCGGTGAACTTGAGGTCAACCTGCTTCACGGACTTGGCGTCGATCTCTTCGCCCTTTTTCAGCTTGTCGGCCTGCTCCGTAGACAGTACCGAAACGCGGGCACCAGCCGGAATGATCATGCCGAGCGGAACTGTGACCTGCAGGTCGGGCTTGGCTTCACCTTCGACTTCGCGCACCGCAGCCGAAACAACGGTCATGCCACTGTTGGCATCGATGGTGTCATGGAAGGTGGCGCAGACGTTCTTTTGCGTTTTCTGGTCTTTGCCATCTTTATCTTTGGTGTTGCTCGTCACCTTGTCGCAAAGTTTAACCCACGAGCTCTGGCCTTCTGCGGCGGCTGCAGGTGCAGCGCCAGCAGCGGGAGCAGCAGCAGGTGCTGCGGCCGCGGGCTTGGCAGGAGCGGCGGCCTTAGGGGCTTCCTTCGCTGCGGCCGGGGCAGCGGGCGCTGCGGGCGCGGGCGCGGTCTGTGCAAATGCGGACGCGGACAGCATCAAGCCGCACACGGCCACCGCAGCGACGGCGCACAGCGCATCGCCCTGGCGCACTGTCCCACTCTTGAAAGAAACCAAATATGACATGTGACGTTCGACCTTTCTTTGTGAGCCGGTCCCCCCAGCTCAACCCCTCGCCGCCCGCGCCACGATGAAAAATTCCCGCCTCATCAGCCTGGCGCGCGGGCGCGAATGCGCTGTTGCATCGCTGCGGGGCAGTAAGGCTCGGATTGCGGCAATCCCGTGGCCACAATTGCCGCCGTCAACTGATCCACAGGCTGTGGCAGGCCCCGCGTTGCAATCGGGCCACGACCGGCGGAACGCCACCAAACCAAAAGACCCCACCGCCCGCAAAATCGGCCTTTAACGGCCTGGAATTGCCATGGGGATATGCTACGCGCCCTGTCGGGCGGACACATGCTTCGTTCCGCCGCGGCTGTGTGATACGCCCGCTTCTCCACCGCACACTTACCGCCATTCCGCCCGTTTGCGACAAGGACGCATGCCCCAAATGATCCGCGCCCATCTTTGGCAGGCCTGCCTGGCGCTGTGTGCCTTGGGCGCGGGCGTGCTCACGTTACCGGGCCCAGCGGCCGCCGATCCGTCGCACGGCATTGCCATGCATGGCACCCCGGCGCTGACAGCCGATTTCACCCAGTTTCCGTATGTTAATCCAGACGCCCCTCAGGGCGGGCGCGTGGTGTTCGGACAATCGGGATCGTTCGACACACTCAATCCCTTTATCATCAAAGGCGACCCGGCAGCCGGCATCCGCGAATTTGCCGTCGAAAGCCTGATGGCGCGCAGCCTCGATGAGCCCTTTACCCTCTATCCGCTTTTGGCCCGGCAAATAGATACGCCGGCGGATCGCAGCGAGGTGACATTCCATATCAACCCCAAGGCGCGATTTTCGGACGGCAAACCGGTGACAGCAGACGACGTGCTCTTTTCTTTCAACACACTGCGTGACAAGGGGCGCCCCAACCACCGCACCTACTTCAAGAAGGTCAAAACCGCCGAGCGCATTTCAGATCTTGCCGTGCGCTTCGTGTTCGAAGGCGGCAGTGACCGCGAATTGCCGCTGATCCTGGGCGTGATGCCGGTGTTGGCGCGGCACGCGTTTGATGCCGGGACGTTTGAGCAGACCACACTCAAGCCGTTTGCATCGTCCGGTCCTTACATCATCTCGAACGTCGATCCAGGTGTATCGCTCACCTACACAAAAAACCCGGATTACTGGGGCCGCGATCTGCCTGTTATCAAAGGCCGCTTCAACTTCACCGAGATCCGCTTCGACTATTACCGCGATCCCGCCACGCTGCTCGAAGCCTTCAAAACCGGTTCTATTGATGTTCGCAGCGAAGAAGATCCGGCGCGATGGGCTGAGGGCTACCAGATCCCCGCACTGAGTGAAGGGCGCATGTTAAAGACCGAGTTTGCGACCGGCCTGCCTTCGGGCATGCTGGGGCTGGCGTTCAATACGCGTCGGCCTGTGTTTGCAAATCCCACTGTCCGTGAAGCGCTGATCCACCTGTTCGATTTCGAGTGGGTCAATCGCAACCTCTATCACGGGCTCTATAAGCGCACCGAAAGCTACTTCGAGCGGTCTTATCTCTCATCGTCGGGCCGCCCTGCGGATCCACGCGAGCGCGAATTGCTGGCAGCGTTTCCCAATGCCGTTCTGCCGGCCATTATGGACGGGACATTCCGTCAGCCCTCCGGAGACGGCACGCCGCAAGACCGCCGCAATGCCAAAGCGGCCTTCGATTTACTCACGTCGGCTGGCTTCAAACTGGAAGCTGGCGTGATGAAAGATGCCAAGACCGGGCAACCGCTGACTTTTGAGATTCTGGCGGGATCAACCGCACAGGAACGCTTGTTCCTGAGTTATAAAAACAATCTTTCGAAGCTCGGGATTGCGGTGAATATCCGCGTCGTCGACAGCGCACAATATCAGTCGCGCCTCAAAGACTACGACTACGACATGGTGCAATTTTCCTGGCCAGCCTCATTGTCGCCGGGCAACGAGCAACTGTTTCGCTGGTCATCCGGCGTCGTGAGCCAGCCGGGGTCTTTCAACTATATCGGTGTCGCCAATCCGGCCGTTGATGGCTTGATCAAATCGTTGCTGAACGCCGGGTCCGCAGAAGATTTCGTATCGGATG
>JANNXL010000413.1:0-4364 GCA_031409575.1 Hyphomicrobium sp. | reverse complement strand
CGCGCGCGGTCGTAAGCCAGGCTTCGGGATTCATATGCGGCTGGGCCGGTACATCGAGAATGAGCATGCCCACGTCAAAGCCGCCCGACAGCACGGCAGAAAATGTTGCCGTCAGCTTGTCGTCCTGGCGCCAGATGAATGTATGGTAGTCGAGCGGATTATCTATTGAAACATACTCATTCAACGTCGCGGCGACTTTCGCTTTTGTGGCCGGATCAAACGGCGGAAAGCCGACGTCTTTGCCGAGAGCCAAATCAGCGATCAGTGCTGCCTCCCCGCCCGAACAGCTCATGGAAACAAGCCGGCCATCGGAGAGCGGCCCGCCATGGTGCAGAAATTTGAGTGTCTCGACAAAGGCTGTCACTGAATTGACCCGGGCAATGCCATAGCGTGTGAACAAGGCATCATACAGCGTATCGGCGCCCGCCAGCGACGATGTATGACTGAACGTCACTTTCGCGCCCTGCTCGGAGCGGCCGGTTTTGAGTGCAATGATGGGCTTGCGCCGGTCGCGTGCAAAAGCTGCCGCCCGCGCGAAGGCGGATACATCTCCAATGCCTTCGATATGCAGGCCGATTGCCGTGATCCGGTCATCGGCGGCGAGCGCCTCGACCATCTGTGCCATGTCGATATCGGCCATGTTGCCGGCCGTGAACACAGCAGCAAGCGGCAGAGCGCGCCGTGTCATCGCCAAGTTGCAGGCGATGTTGCCCGACTGAGTGACGATGGCAACGCCGCGATCAAGCACCGAAATCCCATGTTCGTCGGGCCACAGGGCGGCGCGGGCGATGCTGTTGACGTAGCCATAGCAGTTGGGGCCCAACAGCGGCATGCCATCTGCCGCCGCCAGCAAAGATTCGTGCAATTGACGGTCGCCCGTTTCGGCGAATCCAGACGCATAAATCACAGCGCCGCCGCACCCTTTGGCGCGCAGTTCGCGAACGACATCTATGGTTGCTTCACGCTTGACCGCTATAAAGGCGGCATCGACCTGTCCATCAATCAAGCCAATGGAGCTCAATGCCGGCACACCGCCCAGCTGAGCCCGCGCCGGATGGACAGCGTAGAGTTTCCCGCAAAAACCAAACTCAAGGGTCCGACGGACGGCGATGTCGCATTCGTTGCCACCGATAAAGGCGATGGATTTCGGATAGAGCAAACGGGAAAGGTCGCGCGTCACCTTTTAGCCTCCGAGCGGCCGCAGCAGCGCGCGTGAGATGATGTGGCGTTGAATTTCCGAGGTACCTTCCCAGATGCGCTCGACCCTCGCGTCCCGCCAGATGCGCTCAAGGGGAAGGTCTGACATCAGCCCCATGCCGCCGTGAATTTGGATCGCCTCATCGGCAACAAATGCAAGCATCTCGGATGCTTTGAGTTTGGCCATGGCCATGTCCATCTCGGTCACGGTTTTCTGATCGAACTTCCAGGCTGCTTCCAGTGTCAACAATTCCGCCGCTCTCAGTTCGAGGGCCATATCGGCCAGTTTGAACGACACGCCTTGGAATTTTCCAATCTGCTGGCCGAACTGAACACGATCAACAGCCCATTGCTTGGCAAGTTCCAGCGCGCGCTCCGCGCGTCCAAGGCATGTTGCGGCGACTTGCAAGCGTGTCGCTCCGAGCCATTCGTTGGCGACATCAAAACCTTTGTGGACCTCGCCTAAAACTTGCGACTTGTGGACACGGCAATCGCTGAATTCGAGAATACTGTTGTTATAGCCACGGTGAGATACGTTCGTGTAGCCGTCGCGCACCGTGAAGCCCGGCGTGCCCTTGTCGATCAGGAAAGCCGTGATCAGTCTTTTTTTGCCGCGCGCCGTCTCATCTTCACCCGTTGCCGCAAACAGGATCACGAAACTTGCTTCGTCCGCGTGACTGATAAAATGCTTGGTGCCGTTGATCACGAAATCGTCGCCATCGGCTTTGGCGAAGGTCTTCATGCCACGCAAATCGGAACCGGTATCGGGTTCAGTCAGCGCAAGACAGTCTGATTTCTCGCCGCGAATGGAGGGAAACAGGTACGTGTCGCGCTGTGCACCTGTACAGGCCATAAGGATATTCGAGGGCCTTGCAACACAGTTCCAATGCAGTGCGTAGTTGGTGCGGCCGAGTTCTTTTTCGTACAAAACCCAGGTGAGGGTATCGAGACCGGCACCACCCACTTCGGCCGGCATGTTGGCGGCATAGAGACCAGCCTCGATGGCTTTGGCCTTGATCGCATCGCGCAATTCCGGGCGCAGAACGCCCGTTTTTTCGATCTCGGCCTCATGTGGATAAAGTTCATCGACGACGAAGCCGCGCGTCGTCCGGATGATCATTTCTTGTTCTTCGGAAAGGGCGAAATCCATCGTGCCTCGCAGACAAACAGCATCGTTCCGGCAGCTTCACGCACTCCTGTAGCATGACATTTCGATGCCGCTCCAGCAAAAATTGATTGGCTAATCAAAATAAAAATGGCATATCCCGGCCATGAACCGGATCGGGCTGATCGTGCCGGCCGCTAAGGGAGGGAGCTGATGAATTCGGAAATCATCATCACGTGCGCGGTCACAGGCGCAGGCGACACAGTGGGCAAGCATCCGGCGATCCCTGTTACCCCGCGCCAGATTGCTGATGCGGCCATTGACGCAGCGAAGGCTGGCGCCGCCATTGCGCATCTGCATGTGCGCGATCCAAAAACGGGCAAGGCTGCGCGAGATCCGGCGCTCTATCGCGAAGCCGTTCATTACATCCGCGCGTCAGGTGTGGATGTTGTCATCAATCTTACGGCGGGCATGGGAGGGGATTTTTTCTTTGATCCGGACAACCCGAAAACAGCCGGCGCTAAATCCGATATGGCGAATGCTGCCGACCGCGTCGCCCATGTCGAAGAGCTTCGGCCGGAAATCTGCACGCTGGATTGCGGGTCACTGAATTTCGGTGATGGCGCGTTCCTGGCGACAGCCGACGTCTTGCGAGACATGGCCAATCGTATTCAGGCTGTCGGCGTGAAGCCTGAAATCGAAGCCTTTGAACTGGGGCACATCTGGCTTGCCAAACAATTGATCAGCGAAGGTCTGATCGATGCTCCGCCGTTGTTTCAGCTCTGCCTTGGCATCCCATGGGGGGCTGAGGCAACGACGGATGCTCTGCTCACCATGCGCAATCACCTGCCGCAAGGAGCCAACTGGGCCGGGTTCGCCATTGGCAGACTTCAAATGGCCTTCGTGGCCCAGGCCGCAATTCTTGGCGGGCATGTGCGGGTCGGCCTCGAAGACAACATCTGGCTGGACAAAGGCGTTCCAGCCTCAAACGGGCAACTGGTCACCCGCGCGCGCGAGATTGTCGAGCGGATGGGGGCGAGGGTGCTCACGCCGCAAGAGGCACGCACCAAGCTCGGACTAACCAAACAAAAGTAAATCTAGCTCAACGCGGATTGGTACACAGATGACAACACCCGCTCCCGCCAGCCCGGTTACAACATTGGCAATTATTGGTTCCGGTGTGATTGGCGCGGGCTGGGCGGCACGCGCATTGTCAAAGGGCCTCGATGTACGCGCTTTTGACCTGGATCCGCAGGGCGAAAGCAAACTGCGCGCTGCCATCGCAAATGCGTGGCCGGCACTCGAACGTGCGGGGCTCTCGCCGGGTGCCAGCCAAAGCCGGCTCACCTATTGCTCAAGTGTTGAGGATTGTGTGGCCGGCGCCGGCTTCGTTCAGGAAAACGCACCGGAGCGCGAAGTGCTGAAGCAGACATTGCTGGCCAGCATCGACGCCGCCGCAGAGCCTGGCGCTATCATCGCCTCATCGACATCGGGCCTGTTGCCCACTCGGCTTGCAGCGAAGTGCACCCGTCCTGAACGGTTCGTCATAGGTCACCCGTTCAACCCGGTCTATCTCTTGCCGCTGGTCGAGGTTGTCGGCGGCGAAAAAACGTCTGCCGATACGATTGCGCGAACCAAGGCCTTTTACAGCGGGATGGGCATGCGGCCGCTGCACATCAAGCGCGAGATCGAGGGCTTCGTAGCTGACCGATTGATGGAAGCGCTGTGGCGCGAGGCGCTGTGGCTGGTCAACGATGGTGTTGCCACAACCGAAGAAATAGATGCGGCCGTTGTCTATGGATGCGGTTTGCGCTGGTCTTTGATGGGCACATTCCTGACGTTTCACTTGGCTGGCGGCGAGGGTGGCATGCGCCATATGCTTCATCAATTCGGCCCCGCGTTGAAGCTGCCGTGGACCAAGCTGGTGGCCCCTGAATTGACTGGCGAACTGATCGACAAGGTCGCGGATGGCTGCGAGCACCAGGCGGCGGGCCGGTCAATCAAGGAACTGGAGCGGCGCCGCGACGATTTCCTGATTGAACTCCTCTCGCTGGTAAAAAAG
>JANNXL010000412.1:0-5888 GCA_031409575.1 Hyphomicrobium sp. | reverse complement strand
GCGAGCGCCGCCCTCGCGGAGGACGCCCGAGCGGAACGCGAGGATCAGCGTCCGTGAGCGGCAATATGGTGGGAGGTGAGGGGATCGAACCCCCGACATCTTCGGTGTAAACGAAGCGCTCTACCGCTGAGCTAACCTCCCAGAAGAGGTGAGTGGTGCGTGGTCAGTCGTGAGTGGTGACGCAAGTATGTGACAAAACTTGGGACGGCGTTTTACCGCTGACTACTTACCACGCACCACTCACGCCTTCACTGAACTCAACCGTTCAAAGCGTCTTTCAAGCCCTTCGACGGCGTGAACTTAGCGACGTTCGACGCGGCGATCTTGATCGTGGCACCGGTGGCCGGGTTGCGGCCGTCGCGAGCCTTACGCTTGGCGACCTTGAACGTGCCGAAATCGGGGAGGCGCACTTCGTTGCCGCCCTTCATGGTGCTCTTGATGTGCTCCAGCATCGCATCAACGGCGCCGCTGGCCTTTTCCTTTGTCAGGTCGCATTCCTTGGCGACGGCGTCGATCAGATCTTTTTTGCTCATGGTTTTACTTCCTTTTTATAAACCGTCCTCACGGGTCTGGGAGGGCGGCATGGGCGATTCGTTGTGTAAATTTTTCCGGACGGGCCTTGCGAATAACTGCACCGGTCCGAGTTGCGCTGAGCGGACCGGGAGCCGTCAGCAGCCGTGTTCATTGGCGCAAAGAGCGCTGAAAATGAGGGCTCGTCAAGAGGCAAAAGGCGGCAAATACGCCCAAAATACGGGTAAAACCGCGCACTAATGTCGGTGCACATAACAAAATCCCCGCGCCAGGAAAATTGGCGCGGGGCATGGTGCCTCAGGAGCGTGTGACAAGATCGTGTGACAGGGCTGGTTGCGCGTTAATGCGCCACCACCCGCGAGCCGCCCTTGGCGCCATCCGGCGGTACGGGATCAACCACGGGCTCTTCAAGCAAGGTTGGCTCGGGCTGACGCACGAGAGCGGCCTTGACGACCTCTTCCATGCGCGACACCGGGATCAGCTCAAGCTTCTTTTTCACCTCGTCGGGAATGTCGGCCAAGTCCTTCACGTTCTCTTCGGGGATCAGCACCGTCTTGATGCCGCCGCGCAGAGCCGCGAGAAGCTTTTCCTTCAATCCGCCGATGGGCAAAACGCGCCCTCGCAACGTGATCTCACCCGTCATCGCCACATCTTTGCGCACCGGAATTCCGGTGATGATGGAGATGATCGCGGTTGCCATAGCGACACCCGCCGACGGGCCATCCTTGGGCGTCGCGCCTTCCGGCACGTGCACGTGGATGTCCTTCGTTTCGAAGACCGACGGCTGAATGCCGAAGTCAATCGAACGCGAGCGCACGTAGGCATTGGCTGCCTGAATGCTTTCCTTCATGACGTCGCGCAAGTTGCCCGTCACCGTCATCTTGCCCTTGCCGGGCATGAGAACGCCTTCAATGGTCAGCAATTCGCCGCCCACTTCCGTCCAGGCCAAGCCGGTCACGATGCCGACCTGATCTTCGGTTTCGGCTTCGCCATAACGGTACTTCGGAACGCCGAGATAGTCTTTGATGTTCTCGGCGGTTACGCGCACGTTTTTCTTGGTGGACGTGAGGATCTCCTTCACCGCCTTGCGGGCGAGTTTGGAAATTTCGCGTTCAAGCGAGCGCACACCTGCTTCGCGCGTGTAGCGGCGGATGATTTCGAGGATACCCCCGTCATCGACCGACCACTCACCGGCTTCAAGCCCGTGATTGCTCGCAACCTCGGCGAGAAGGTGCCGCTTGGCGATCTCCACTTTTTCGTCTTCCGTGTAACCGGCAAGACGGATGATCTCCATGCGGTCCATGAGGGCCGGCGGAATGTTGAGCGTATTCGCCGTCGTCACGAACATCACGTTGGAAAGATCATAATCGACTTCCAAGTAGTGATCGTTGAACGTCGAGTTCTGTTCGGGATCGAGCACTTCCAGCAAAGCCGCTGCCGGATCGCCACGGAAATCCTGACCCATCTTGTCGATTTCATCGAGCAGGAAGAGCGGGTTTGAGCGCTTCGCCTTCTTCATCGACTGGATGACCTTACCGGGCATCGAACCGATGTAGGTGCGGCGATGGCCGCGGATTTCCGCTTCGTCGCGCACGCCGCCAAGCGACATGCGCACGAATTCGCGGCCGGTTGCGTTCGCAATCGACTTGCCAAGCGACGTCTTGCCAACACCGGGAGGGCCGACAAGGCACAGAATTGGGCCTTTGAGCTTATTGGTCCGCGCCTGCACGGCGAGATACTCAACAATGCGCTCCTTGACCTTCTCCAGACCGTAGTGCTCCGCGTCGAGCACGAGCTGGGCTTCATCGAGATCTTTTTTAACCTTGCCCTTGATGCCCCACGGGATCGACAACAGCCAATCGAGATAGTTGCGCACGACGGTTGCTTCAGCCGACATCGGGCTCATCTGCTTGAGCTTTTTGAGCTCAGCGAGCGCCTTGTCCTTGGCTTCCTTCGACAGCTTGGTGTTCTCGATCTTATCTTCAAACTCGGCGATGTCATCGCGCTCGTCGTTGTCGCCGAGCTCCTTCTGGATCGCCTTCATTTGTTCGTTGAGATAATACTCGCGCTGCGTCTTCTCCATCTGACGCTTGACGCGCGAACGGATCTTGCGCTCGACCTGCAAGACCGAGATTTCGCTTTCCATGAGCGTGAACACCTTCTCCAAGCGATTGGAGATGGCAGTCGTCTCGAGTACGTCCTGCTTGTCGGCGATCTTCACAGCCAGATGGCTGGCGATGGTGTCGGCAAGTTTCGAATAATCTTCGATCTGCGAAATGGTGCCCAGCACCTCCGGCGAGATCTTCTTGTTGAGCTTCACATAGCTTTCGAACTGCGTGATCGCCGAGCGCGACATCGCTTCGATTTCGTCTTTGGCACCCGTCTGCTCGGCGATGCGCTCAACCTCGGCTTCGAAGTAGTCGGGATTGTCGGTGTAGCGAACGATTTTTGCGCGCGCAGTGCCTTCGACCAGCACCTTCACCGTGCCATCAGGCAGCTTCAACAGCTGCAGCACCGAAGCCAGCGTGCCAACGCGGTAGATCGCGTCCGATGCGGGATCGTCGTCGCCAGCGTTCTTCTGAGCGGCAAGCAAAATGTGCTTGTCGGCGCGCATCACTTCTTCAAGTGCCGCGATTGATTTCTCGCGGCCAACGAAGAGCGGCACGATCATGTAAGGAAACACGACAATGTCGCGCAGCGGCAGAACCGGGAAAAGTTCCTTGCCGCCGCTCTTGTCGCGCGTCTGCTTGTCTTCGCTCATTTCAGACCCTGGTCCTTCCTCAGCGGGTCCGGCCGACTGGCCCGGACGATCCGCATGAATAGTCTCTGCTTGTACGCTAGCGGCCAAGGCTGGTTTATGACGTTGGCACACCGTCTGTTGCTGGCTCTTCAGCGTGCCTCGATCCGAGAGCGCACCTGAGCCGGAATCTCATCCACTTTCGCGCGATCAGACGCCGTTGACCAGCCCGTTGATGTGGGTTGCTAAAGCTAGCCTTTCAAGAGTGTGCAGAACTGGACTGCGGCCACAGGCGAAAGCTCAGTTGGCTGGAGTTTTTCAAGCAAGAACTGCGCCGGATAGCCGCGCCCGCGGCAAAACGAGATTGCGCGCCCGCGGCGAACGCGGGCGCCGTGGCCTTCAAAGACCGCTCAATTGGCGCAGGGGTCAGGCAGTCGAGCCCTTTTCTTCGGCACGTTCGCTGTAAATGCGCAAGGGTTTGGCACCGCCATCAACCACTTCGGGGCCAACAACGACTTCTTCCACGCCCTTCAAAGCGGGAAGGTCGTACATCGAATCAAGCAGGATGCCTTCCATGATGGAACGCAAACCGCGGGCGCCCGTGCGCCGCTCGATGGCCTTGCGCGAGATCGACTTCAAGGCGTCCGTGGTGATCGTCAGCTTGACGTCTTCCATCTCGAACAGGCGCTGATACTGCTTAACGAGTGCATTCTTCGGCTCGGTGAGGATCTGCACGAGGGCGGTCTCATCGAGATCTTCCAGCGTCGCGATAACCGGCAGGCGGCCGATAAACTCTGGAATCAAACCGAACTTCAGCAGATCTTCGGGTTCGACTTCGCGCAGGATTTCTCCGGTGCGGCGCTCATCGGGGCCCATGACGCGCGCGCCAAAGCCGATTGATGTGCCCTTGCCGCGCCGTGCGATGATTTTTTCGAGGCCGGCAAACGCGCCACCGCAAATGAAAAGGATGTTCGAAGTGTCGACCTGCAGGAATTCCTGCTGCGGGTGCTTACGGCCGCCCTGCGGGGGCACCGACGCAACCGTGCCTTCCATAATCTTGAGCAGCGCCTGCTGCACGCCTTCGCCAGACACATCGCGCGTGATCGACGGGTTGTCCGACTTGCGGCTGATCTTGTCGATTTCGTCGATGTAAACGATACCGCGTTGCGCCCGCTCGACGTTGTAGTCGGCGTTCTGCAACAGCTTCAGAATGATGTTTTCAACGTCTTCGCCGACGTAACCGGCTTCAGTGAGCGTCGTCGCGTCGGCCATTGTGAACGGCACGTCGAGAATGCGCGCCAAGGTTTGCGCGAGCAGCGTCTTGCCGCAACCCGTCGGTCCAACCAGCAGGATGTTCGACTTGGCCAATTCAACGTCGTTGTTCTTGGCGGCGTGGTTCAGCCGTTTGTAGTGATTGTGGACGGCAACCGAGAGCACGCGCTTGGCGTGGAACTGGCCGATCACGTAGCCATCGAGCACCGTGCAGATTTCCTGCGGTGTCGGCACGCCGTCGCGCGACTTGACGAGTGTATTCTTGTTTTCTTCGCGAATGATATCCATGCACAGCTCAACGCATTCATCGCAGATGAACACCGTCGGGCCGGCGATGAGCTTCCTCACCTCATGCTGGCTCTTGCCGCAAAACGAGCAATAAAGAGTATTCTTTTCCTGAGCCATTACGTTCTCTCACACGTGAGGGAGACTGGCAGCCAACGCCAGGGCCCTGCCCGGATTCGATCCGGAGGAGGCGGCGAGGCCCGCCGCGAAGCACTTTTCAACTGTTTAGATCAGAGCACGCTACCGCTGCCCAAATCAAGAATGCATTAAAGACAACACCAAGGTGCCGCGTCTGAGGCACTTTTTTCAAGCCGATCAGGGGTATGAACCCATTTACTGCACTGCAAATCGCAGCAAGTTATGGGCCAGCATGGCCTTCGAGGCCCCGTTGCAGCGGCATGCCTGCCACAATTGAGGCGAACGGCCGCCGCGGAGACCTCTCAGACCCTCGATGCCGCGGAGGCTTTTGGGCCTCCCGCCGACTGGATTTACGCCCCTGATTTGCCCTCGGGAAGTTTTGCTTCCAGCTCTTCGCGGCTCGACAACACCTTGTCAATCAAGCCGAATTCGACCGACTGATCCGCCGTCATGAAGTGGTCGCGGTCGAGCGTGCGCTCGATGGTTTCGTAAGGCTTGCCGGTATGCTTGACGTACATCTCGTTCAAGCGGCGCTTCATTTTCACAATATCTTCAGCATGCCGTTCGATATCGGAGGCCTGACCCGAGAAGCCGCCCGAGGGCTGATGCACCATGATGCGGGCATTCGGCAACGCAAAGCGCATATCTTTGGCGCCCGCGCACAGCAGGAGTGAGCCCATGGAGGCGGCCTGGCCGATGCACAAGGTGGCAATCGGCGGCTTAACGAATTGCATGGTGTCGTAGATCGCCATGCCACTCGTCACCACGCCGCCGGGCGAGTTGATGTACATGGAGATTTCCTTCTTCGGATTTTCCGATTCCAGAAACAGCAGCTGCATGCAGATCGACGCCGCCATTTGGTCTTCGACGGCACCTGTAACGAAGATGATGCGCTCTTTCAGCAGACGCGACGGCAGGTCGTAGC
>JANNXL010000411.1:0-1972 GCA_031409575.1 Hyphomicrobium sp. | reverse complement strand
GCCAAGCAGGGCCGCAAGCGCGAATATCAAGCCGTGCTGCCTTTGCGCGGCAAAATCCTGAACGTGGAGCGGGCGCGCATCGACAAGATGCTGTCGTCCGAGCAGGTAACCAACATCATCGGCGCACTGGGCACCGGCATTCGCGACGATTTCAATCTTGAAAAGCTGCGCTATCACAAGATCATCATCATGACCGACGCCGACGTCGACGGCGCCCACATTCGCACGCTGTTGCTGACGTTCTTCTACCGGCAGATGCCGGAGCTCGTCGAAAAGGGCCACGTCTACATCGCCCAGCCGCCGCTTTATCGCGTCTCCAAGGGCAAGACGAGCGCATACCTGAAAGATCAGCGCGCACTTGAAGACTACCTGATCGACAGCGGCCTCGATGATGGCGTGCTGGTGGCGGGCTCAGGATCCGAGCGCGGCGGGCGAGACTTGCGCGACATTGTCGATCAGGCGCGTGTCGTCATGTCGATGATTGAACAACTGCACTCGCGCTATTCGCGCAAGATCATTGAGCAAGCGGCCATCGCCGGTGCATTTGACGCCGCTCTCTTGGAGACGCCCGAGAAGGCATCGGCAGCCGCTGAAATGCTGGCGCGCCGTCTCGATCTCGTGTCTGAAGAAACCGAGCAGGGCTGGAAGGGCACGTTCGGCCCAGAAGGGTTCCTTGTGACGCGCGAAGTGCGCGGCGTAACAGAAGCACACGCACTCGACCGCGCTCTTCTAGCCTCGCTCGATGCGCGCCGCTTGAATGAACGTTCAAAGGGCTTGTTCGAAATCTATGGCGGGACGGCAAAACTCAAGCGCAAGAACGAAACGGTGCCGGTTTATGGCCCGCGTACTCTGCTGGAGACCATCTACGAAGCCGGCCGCAAGGGGCTCTCGTTGCAGCGCTACAAGGGCCTGGGCGAGATGAACCCGGAGCAGTTGTGGGAGACGACGCTCGATCGCGATGCCCGCACCCTGCTGCAGGTGCGCAACGGTGACCTGACGGAAGCCGACGAGATTTTCTCCAAGCTCATGGGCGACGTGGTCGAACCCCGCCGCGAGTTTATTCAGGCGAATGCACTGAGCGTCGCGAATTTGGATGTTTAACGAAAGCGGTGGTGCCGAGCTATGTCAGACCGTGTCCTTAGTCTGCTTATCTATACTTCAGCACTTGGCAGTTGCCTGGTCGCGGGCATTTTCTTCGCGTTTTCTGTTTTTGTGATGGAGGCGCTCAAGCGCTTGCCGGCGGCGCACGGCATCGCCGCCATGCAGTCGATCAACGTCACCGTGATCAATCCCGTCTTCATGCTTGTTTTCATGGGAACGGCCGCCGTTTGCGTGGTGCTGGCCATCCTGTCGCTATTGAACTGGGGCGACCCACGGTCTTTCAATGTGCTTGCGGGTTGCCTGCTCTATGTGATCGGCTGCTTCGGCGTAACGATGATCTTCAATGTGCCGCTTAACGATGCGCTCGCAGCAGTACAGTCCGATAGCGCCGAAGGGGCGACAGTTTGGAACCGCTACCTGACGGAATGGACCAACTGGAATCATGTCCGCACTGCCGCGTCTCTGGCGGCTTCAGTAGCCTTCTTTGCAGCGCTGCGCTAAATGGCAGGAACGGTATGTTGGTCTCGCTCGACAGCGCGTAACCCAACAGTTTTTGTTCCATATCACGGCAGATTGGGTTGGGCCGAAGGCCGTAATCCAATCTGCCGGCTCACCCTCATTGACGCCACAGGTCAAGCTGCTACGGTTCTAGCGGGAACAAATGGGGCGGCCTAGGGCTTCCCTTTGGGATGGCTTAGGGGGAACTTGCTGATGATGTGGCGTTTGATGCTCTCGATGAGCAGCTTGTTTTTCTCTCTCGTGCTTGGTGCCATACTTCTTGGCATCGTCGGGTACAATTCGCCCGAAACGCTCTCCACCTTGCTCGGCTGGGCCCGCGAACTCAAATCGCTGATTACGGGCACGGGGCTTG
>JANNXL010000410.1:0-2201 GCA_031409575.1 Hyphomicrobium sp. | reverse complement strand
GTTGCCGCGCGACTTCGATCAATCGTCGCATCTCCGCTCGGTTGAGACCATGAATGACCATTCTACCCGCCGATGCCCGCGCCGGGCTCTGCTTGGCCAGCGCTCGGTTGAGGCTTTCAAACAGCCATTGGGCGTGACTTTGGGTCACGTCGGGGCGCACGTACCTGATTGCGTTGATGATGGCGTAGACACCGCACAGGCCGTCGAGATGGCCCTGTTGCAGCGGTTCGCGGGCGCGCTTGCCGTTTGGCCTTCGCGCCCGTTTTGATGGCACTGCCACCGGTCAGTAGTCGCTGGCCAGCATGATCGTGAGCACCCGCTCGGTCACCGTCGGATCGGCCGCATCAGCTGAGTGGGTGGCGCGCGTCAAGTCGAAGTAATCGATCTTGAAGAAGATGCATTCGCCGACGACGTTCAGACTACCAAAGTCGTGTTCGCCATAGGGGTCGTTGTCCGAAGTGAACGCATCGAAGGCTCGTACGGCGTCGATGATCACGGCTTGCTTTTCGGCGCCGAGCGCAATGATGCTGGCCGTCAACACCACTGCACCCCCGGCGAAGCTGCGTCGGAATTGGTCGTTGAGATCGCGAATGGTTGTAGTGCGGGTCGTTTCATGTTGTTTGTCGCCACTATTGTTCATCTTTTGTTCCTAATATTTTATTAGATAGACCACGCGACGCTGCGCATCGCTATCGCCGTCGATGTAGCCTTGGGTGGTTTCAATCGACCGGTGGCCTGCCAACATCTGCACGTCGCGCAGGCTGGCCCCGGCTCGGTGTGCGCATCGTGCGGCATTTGTGATGAATGTACGTCGCCCCGAATGCGACGAGCATCCTGCAAGACCGGCCTCACGGCACCGCGTCACAAACCAGTTGACGATGCTGTTCGGGCGCATTGGCCCGCCGCGCAGCAATGGCAGAATGACCGCTTCGTGGGTGATGCGATTGTCAGGCTGCTTGCGTTTACATGAGCGCAATGCCCGGCGCAGCTGCATGTGCCTTGGCACGCGGCGGCCGCTGCCACGCTTGGCAATTGAGCCGCGCAACTCGATCAGCGGCGCGACATTTCCGCTGGCATCGAGCACGATGCCCCAAGTGAGGTTGGCGATCTCGCAGGCCCTGAGCCCTGCGCGGGCTGCGAGCAAGACGATCAACCTGTCTCGCTGGGGAAATCGGCCCGTGCTTGCCGCTGCCATCAATTGCCTCAGTTCTCGCGGCGAGAACACCTTCGCTTGCTTTCCGACCATTCCGTTTCTCCTCTGACAATCAACACGCTTCTCCGCTCGGGGCCGACAAAGGCTCCGCAACATTTCTCGAAGTGAGTCTGGTTTTGCGCCTACGGCTGCGATGCCGTGCCGTTCAGCGGGGGTGCGACGGCGGCAACTGTGACGCCAGTCAAAGCTAAAGGCGCACCGTAGCGATGTCAATAAGCTATTTAATAACAATGCTTTGGTAGTGTTTTTTGCTTGTCTGAACTCGATGAAGGCTTGCTCTCTTGATCGCTCGCAGTCGTGATAATGCACTAAGAGCGGCCTAAGGCTCGTTATCGACTGCAAGATCGAACTTGCAGCGCCGCCGCTGACTGCGATTGCCTCGACATCAGCCGCGCTGATCGCTGACCTTGCCCCGCACGCCTGCGAGCGCCGCCGATAGATGATCGCCGATGACCTGGGCTTCGCGGCGCAATGGGTCGGCATCGAGGTGGGCGTAGCGCGCCGTGGTATGGGGTTGACTGTTGCCCAGTAGGTCACCGACTATCGAGAGTCCCAAGCCGGCGCCTGCATCGATTGAACCCAAACCGACGTCGCGTTGGCGGTCCAGCTTGGCCATCGGTCGAATAACCGGCGAGTGAAGTTCTTGCTGACCTCGTCGGTCCATCGTGCACGTTTTGTTCGAGCCTGGTCCGAAGACTACCTGCGATTTATGCCTAGACCTCGGTCTACCTTTTCGAGGCGTTCCTGGAGATCTCAACGACCCGCGTGCTCAGTGAAAGTCGGGTCCTGATAAGAAAACGGATTTAGGCGCATATTTACGACAATGGAAAGCTAGCTGCGTCCACCGCGCGGGCTACGGGACAATGGCCGTCACTGGGTGACCGTACGCGACAACTTCGTGAGTAACCGGTGCGCAACACGCACCGCATGACAAACATAGATTTTGATCTAAGCCCTTGATTAGCTTGGTACCGCTGCCCCGGCTCGA
>JANNXL010000409.1:0-9939 GCA_031409575.1 Hyphomicrobium sp. | reverse complement strand
TGTTGCCCGCAACGACGAAGCGCTCGCCGATCAGATTATCTCTGCCATTTCAGCGCCGCCGGATTTTCCCATTGCTGGCCGCACCCTGCGTGAGGCGCTCATCGAAGGATCGTCGCTGTCGCCTGCACCCGATGCGCTGTTCCAGCTGATTTCATACCTCACCGGGGGAGAGCGCAAGAAGAAGGCCCTCGCATTGGCTAAGGGCGAAGATCCCGATGGCGATGCCGCCACGCTCGACGTGCTTGCCGCACTTGAGAAATTTCCTGGCCTGAGGCCAGACCCCGAAGCCTTTATAGAAGTGCTCGATCCGTTGCAGCCGCGGCTCTATTCGATCTCGTCGTCGCTGAAGGCAAACCCAGGCCGCGTGTCGCTGACTGTCGATACCGTGCGCTATGAGATCGCCCAGCGCGAACGGCTCGGCGTTGCCTCAACTTTTCTTGGCAGCCGGGCTCCATTGGGCTCGGCCGTTCAAGTCTATGTGCAGAAGGCGCATGGCTTCGCATTACCGGCTGACCCTTCCACGCCGATCATCATGGTTGGGCCCGGCACAGGCGTTGCGCCGTTCCGGTCGTTCCTGCAGGAGCGCAACGCGGTAACTGCCCCGGGCCGGGCCTGGCTGTTCTACGGCCACCAGCGCCAAGCAACAGATTTTTTCTACGAAAGCGAACTCGCCGAATTCCTGCGCGCGGGCTCGCTCACACGGCTCTCGACCGCGTGGTCGCGTGATGGGGTTCAGAAAACCTATGTACAAGACAAAATGCGCGAAGACGGCGGCGAATTATTCCGCTGGCTTGAAGACGGCGCGCATTTCTACATCTGCGGCGACGCCAAACGCATGGCCAAGGATGTGGAAACCACGCTCGTTCAAATCATTGGCGCGAACGGCCGCCGCAACGACGCTGAATCCGCCGCTTACATAGCCGGCCTCAAGAAATCCGGCCGTTACCAAGCCGACGTCTATTGATGAGCACCGCGATGAATGCACCCGTCACATTGCCCGCCGTGCGCACAACCTGCCCGTACTGTGGTGTCGGGTGCGGCGTGCTTGCGCGCGCTGACGGATTTGGCGGCGCGACCGTTCAAGGTGATCCCGACCACCCGGCCAACTTCGGCAAGCTGTGCTCGAAAGGGTCTGCACTGGGCGAAACGCTGTCGCTCGATGGCCGCTTGCTGCACCCGATGATGCGCGACAGCCACGGCATACTCCTGCGCACATCCTGGGACGCGGCGCTTGATAAGGTCGCGAGCGGATTCAATCAGACGCTGGAAAAATACGGGCCTGAGTCGATCGCCTTTTACGTGTCGGGCCAGCTGTTGACCGAAGACTACTACGTCGCCAACAAACTCATGAAGGGGTTCTTGGGCTCGGCGAACATCGACACCAACTCGCGGCTGTGTATGGCGTCGTCAGTTGCTGGTCACAAACGCGCCTTTGGGTCCGACACGGTGCCAGGATCCTACGAAGACCTCGACCAAGCGGATCTGCTGATCCTCACCGGGTCCAACTCGGCGTGGTGCCATCCCGTGTTGCATCAACGTATGCTGCGCAACAAGGAAACGCGCGGCGCAAAAATCGTCGTCATCGATCCGCGCCAAACTTCGACGACCGATGATGCCGATCTCATCCTGCAGATCGCGCCGGGCACAGACTCATTTCTGTTCTCAGGCTTGCTGGTTCATCTGGCCGCGACAAACTGCGTAGATCGCACCTACGTGAGCACCTCGACTGCCGGCTACGCGGAAGCACTGGCGCGCGCACGCCACATCGCTCCTGACGCCGACGCCGTTGCCCATCACTGCGGCATACCCGTTGCCCAGGTGCAGACCTTCTTCGACTGGTTCTGCCGCACGGAACGCACCGTCACTCTGTATTCGCAGGGAGTGAACCAATCAGCGCAGGGCACCGACAAGGTCAACGCGATCATCAAATGCCACCTCGCCACGGGACGCATCGGACGGGCGGGGATGGGGCCGTTTTCTCTCACCGGGCAGCCCAACGCGATGGGTGGCCGCGAAGTGGGAGGGCTCGCCAATCAGCTGGCCGCCCATATGGGATTTGCCGAGGCTGACCTCGACCGCGTACAGCGCTTCTGGGATGCGCCGGCGATGGCGCAAACCGAAGGCCTAAAGGCGGTCGATATGTTTGAGGCGATCGACAGCGGCCGCATCAAGGCGCTGTGGATCATGGCGACAAATCCTGCCGTCAGCCTGCCGCGTGCCAACGCCGTGCGGGCCGCTCTCGCCAAACTTGATCTCTTGGTGGTGTCAGATGTTCTGGAGCGCACAGACACCACGCTTGCGGGAGCGCATGTCCTGCTGCCTGCCGCGGCCTGGGGCGAAAAGGACGGCACCGTCACGAACTCTGAGCGGCGCATTTCACGGCAGCGCGCATTTCTTGACGCACCGGGCGAGGCAAAGTCCGATTGGTGGATCGTAGCTCAAGTGGGGCAGCGTCTTGGCTTCAAGGATGCGTTCAACTACCCGAACGTCGTCAGCGTGTTCGACGAACATGCACGGCTTTCGGCTTTCGAAAACAACGGCACGCGCGATTTCGACATCGGCGGATTGGCAGGGCTCCCGGCCGCCGCGTTCGATGCACTCCCGCCGTCGCAATGGCCGTTCAAAGCCAGCGAGACGGCTGGAATCGAAAGGCTGTTTGCCGATGGTCAATTCTTCACAAATGACCGGCGTGCCAGCTTCATAGCGGTTGCGCCGCCACGCCTGGCTGAAAGTCCTACAACTTCATTTCCTCTTCTACTCAACACCGGCCGGGTGCGCGATCACTGGCACACGATGACGCGCACGGGGAAATCCGCGCGCCTGTCAGCCCATGTCGAAGAGCCGTATCTCGAAATCTGCCCGGTAGATGCCGTCTCGTATGGACTCAGCGATGGAGGCTTTGCACGCGTCATGTCGGTTCACGGCAATGCCACAGTACGAGTCATTGTCCGCGAGAGTGTCAAGCAAGGTACGGTGTTCTCGCCGATGCATTGGAGCGCAGAGACTTGCTCGGATGGACGCATCGGCGCTCTTGTGCAGCCCGCGACCGATCCCGTCTCAGGCCAGCCCGAACTGAAGGCAACGCCCGTTTCGGTCGCACCGCACGTGTTTGCGCAGCATGGGTTCTATCTCGCGCGGGGTGAGGCTGCTCCGCCCAAAGCCGCGTGGTGGTGCAAAGTAACGGTGGAGGGCGGCACGGGCTACCGGCTGGCCCTCACATCAGCTGCAACGGCAATGACAGATCTCGCCGCGAACTGCTTCAAGGGCACCGGGCTGGCCGAGTTCACCGACGAAACTCATGGCATTTATCGGGCCATGGTGGTGCAAAACGGGCGTCTTGAGGCGTGCCTTTTCCTGTCCAGCGACGGGCAAGCATTGCCAAATTGGGAATGGTTGAAGTCGAATCTGGCAGATCCTGTTTTGGAGCCAGATACGCACCGTGCGCTGCTGTCGGGACGCGCCGTGGAAGGGGCGTCTCAGGGTGGCCCGATTGTCTGCGCCTGCTTTGCGGTCGGAAAAACCACGATTGAAGGCGCCGTCAGGTCAGGTGCGTGCGCCACGGTTGATGACATCGGCGCTCACTTGAAAGCTGGCACCAACTGCGGATCATGCCGTCCAGAAATCCGCAAACTCATTGCATGCATCGCTGCGAACGCCGCGTTTGAACCGGCGCAGTAGCGCCGTCGTTGAAGCGCCTTGAACCATGTCATACTTCTCACAAAAAAGCCCCCGCGCCATGGCGCGAGGGCTTTCAGCTGGGAGACTTTTTTTAGAAATTGATCAAGCCGCCTGCAGTGAGGAGATGAAGCGTCTCGATGTCATCCAGCCCGGCTGCAGCTGGTGCATCGATGTCCGCATCTTCCTGGCGATACTTGAGCCAGACGGTCATCGCAGCCGCATCGATTTCCTGAGCGATGCCACCACCAATTTTCTCCATCGTGCTGCCCGTCACGCCAGCCGCAAGAGCAGCAGGGCCGAGCTGATCGTTGTATTCGGTGTATTCAGCCCAAATGATGGTGTTGCCAAGTGACAGCCACTTTTGCCGGATACCGGCCTTCACGTACCAATGGTCGCTATCCAAAGGCGTGACGCCTGACTTGAGGATTGTGTCCCCATTGTCTTCCTCACCGTAGATGCCGTGCACGAACAAGCCTGTTGCAAGATGCTGGGCATAGCCGCCAACTTGGAAATAGTTCGAGTCCTTTACAGCGAACGGAGCGGCAGGTGCCTGGTTGAACTCACTCTTGTTTTCCGAGTAGGCAACGGCAGCGGCCAGCTTGAAGCCAGCTGCTTCGCCGGCATAACGGCCAGCCATTTCCCAAAAATCGTCTTCAGCCCAACTTGCCGATACTGAGAAACCGCCCAACGAAGGTGAGTCGTAGCGTACGCCGTTAGACACGATGCCGTTGCAATCACCGCCCCAGGGGCGTGCCTGCGAATAGCAGAACCCGAGATTGCCCCAGGTCACGCCGCTCAGCGTGCCGTCAGCCCTGCGGATGTTGAAGCCTGCACCATCAAACAAGACATAGTTCGACAGAATTTGTGTTCCCGATAAATCCGTGAACATGGCGGCGCTCTTGGCGGCGTGGGCTTGCTTGCCGACGCTCACCTTGCCAAGATCCTTGCTCTGCACAAACCAGTAAGACATCTGCACCGAGAGCCCCTGATCGGAGGACGATTGCGCCTGATTTGACCCAAACGGGTTGTCCTGGAGGCTTTGAATGCGCATCACGTAACCCGCTGTCCAACCGGGCGAAATTGCAGCCTGACCGGCGACCTTGAAATGCGTGGCCTGTGTCGGGCCGAGGCCATAAAGATAGGTGTTGGCCTCGCCGCCATCGTCCCAATAGGTGACGGTTTGCGCGACGTACCCCGAGATCGTCAGTGACACCTTCCGATTGCCCTTGCGCGCCGCAGTGGCCTCCAGCTCAGCGATGCGCTCTTCCAAGTCTGCACAGCAATTCCCGCCCAGATCGGCTGCGCTCGCTTGCGCTGCGATGGCGGCCAGGCAGAACGCTGCGGCGCAAAATTCCGTCAAAAACCCCAACTTCGTCATTTCGAATTCCCTGCCTTCGCCGCGTAATGTCTTGAGTACCGGCTCTGTTTAACTGCCTGCGATTGTTAGAGTTCAACCGTCATAAACCGAAGAAAGATCGGTTGCGATTTTGGTGTGCTAAACCAGCATGTGGCGCGTGCAAGACAGGGTGCCTGATGATCAGGCACATGCCTCCAATTTAGCAGGCACCAGCAAAAATCCGCCTTTTATTGTGGCAGCCAAACTGCAGCCTTCACGACGGCTCACCCTGATTTCTCGAGGCATATCGCAGGACAATCGCTGCGGCCGCGAGGCTGGGCGTTTGATCCGGCGGCTGCATGCGGGCGGGGATCGTGTCGAGACCGGCCAACTGCGCGGCGCGCTGCGGAGTATCAGAGAGAAGCGGTTTCAGAGCGGCAGCGAGGTTGGCAGCCGAGCACGCCTCTTGGTGAAACTCCGGGTAGATATTGTGACCGGCTACCAGGTTGGGCAAAACCACCGACGGCAGTTTCAAGGCGCGACGCAACACAGGTGCGGCAACCGGATCGACGCGATAACCCACAACCGACGGAACACGGCACAACGCGAGTTCGAGCGTGACTGTGCCAGATGCGGCGAGTGCGGCGGTGGCCAAGCGGAAGCTGGCAAACTTTGCGTCATCACCCTCGACAAGATACGGCTTCACGGGCCATTTGGAAATCGCCGCTTCAACGCGCGCTCTTGCTGATGGCACGACGGGAATGATCACCTCGGGGTTAAGCCCGCCAGATCGCAGCAAGCCAAGCGTTTCGGCAAACGGCCCGATCAGACGGCCAATTTCCGAGGCGCGGCTGCCCGGCAAAACAACGAGCACCGGACGGGCGCGATCGAGACCAAGTTTTTCCGCGAGTGGCTCCGCATCGATGCCGCGCATGGCGTCAATGCGTTCAATCAGCGGATGGCCGGCATAGGTACATGGCGGCCCGCCGAGGCGTTCGTGCGCCGCCGGCTCAAACGGCAGAAGTGCCAAGACGTGATCAACATAGGCCCGCATTTTGCGGGCCCGCCCCGGCCGCCACGCCCAAACGCTAGGAGAAACATAATCGATGATTGGCAGTTCCGGACGGCGCTTGCGAATGCGCTTGGCGATCGGGTGCGTGAACTCGGGCGCATCGATAATCACGACCACGTCGGGATCGGCTGCGATACACGCCGCCACCGTTCCGTGCACCCGGCGCACGAGACGCGGCAGATGCTTCAGGATCGACAGCGGGCCCATGACGGCCACTTCGTGCAACGGAAAGATCGAAACAAGCCCCTGGCGTTCCATGCCCTCGCCGCCGACGCCGGAGAACTGAACCTGCCCCTGAGTGAGCTCACTCAGCGCGCGCATCAACTTTTCACCCAGAGCGTCGCCCGAGTGTTCACCGGCCACGACAAAGATGCGCAGGGGGCGGCCGGGAACAGCAACGCTTTTGTTTGGGACGCTCATATAGTGCCGCCTTCACCCGAGACACCACGCGCAAGAAACACGCCGCAACCGTTGGCGTGTGCAAGGACGGGCGCTGACACAGACGGCGCGGAAGACGTTTCGAGAATAACAACACCGCGCAGCCCGGCGGCCAGCATGGCATCAATCACGCTGGAATCGAGATCGCGCGCAGAACTCAATACGGCAAGTCCGGTGCGGCGGCGGGCACGTGCGTCGCCCCACTGCCGCAAACCGGCCGCGCGCGTCAGCATCGCGACAATCCCTTCGCCAGCTTCGACCGTCAGCACATAGCGGCGTGCCACAACGACCGCACGCCCAACGCCAACGGCATCCAGGCTATCGAGCACACCAGCTGCCTTTTCGGCATCAACAAGTGCACCGCTATAGAGTTTTGTTTTCCCGAGCTGCTGCAAACTCAGCTTCACCGGCCGCAGTCGCCTCACCGGCATGCCGGCGTGACGGTCTTGCGCCCCGAATACGAACACACCCAGTTCCTCAGACAGTGCCAGCGTCTGTTTGCGGTCGGCCGCCATCACCTTGCCTTCGAGGACCGCGATGCCCGATAGCCCCGCGGCCGCAGCTCGGCGCACGGTTTCAGGACCAATGACCGGCATGTCGATGCGCAATTCCTGGCCGGGCTTGGGCCGCTTGACCAGAACTCCGCCCCGCACGTTGCCCAGGTCACGACGGCGTGCCGCCACGCGGTCAAGCATGGCGTCCGTGCCTTCAGCGGCTTCCAGCGCTTCGATGCGGCCGTTTGTGATGACGACCGCTTGCCCGATATCGTGAGGACCCATTTCGCGCACTGTATCAAAGCCGAGCGCAATCAGGTCCTGCGCTTTTGCGTCGGGGGCGGTCGTCCCCAATGAGCCAGCGCCAATGACAAGCTCGGGTGCCGCAGTGCCGGCACCGATGACGCGCAAGCCTTTGTTTTCGAAAAACTGCAAAACGGCGCGCAATACGCCGTCGTCGCCGCCCGATGACAGAATTTTCAAGATCTGTGCAATGGCCAGAAAGAAACCGGCGTCGGGCCGTACTTTGAGCGGATCAGGCCGCTTGACCTTGCCGACAATGACCAAGTCCTGGCTGCCGGCCTGTTTCAAGGCTGACAGAATAGCGCCGACCTGTCCCCACTTGACCCTCGTGACATCGAAGGGCGCGAACGAACGGTCGGCCTCGCCTTCAAGCGCCACGATATGCACTGGCTGGCCGCGCGCATGCACGCAATGGGCTATCTCAAGCGGCAGCCCGCCGCCGCCTGCAAGAATTCCAACGCGGCGCGGCCCGGGACTTGTCATGGAGCTGGCTCAGACGCTCGATGCGTCGCGCGGCGTGCAGATCGATCGCTTGCCGCCGCCGCGGATGAACTCCACGATTTCGGCCACGATCGCGTGCCCCTTGAATTCTTCCGACACGTCTTCGATGCGTTCGAGAAGTGTGCCTTCAGCTGCAAACATGGCCCGATAGGCGCGACGCAAATCGTGGATGTCGGCGCGCGAAAATCCGCGGCGCTGCAAGCCGACAATGTTCAACCCCGACAAATAGGCGCGATTTCCCAGCGCCATGCCGTAGGGGATAAGATCGTGCTCAAGGCCAGACATGCCGCCCAAGAAGGAGTGCGGGCCCATGCGGGCGAACTGAATAACGGCCGCTCCACCGCCCAAGATCACGAAATCACCGACGGTGCAGTGCCCGGCCAGCATGACGTTGTTGGAAAAGATGACGTTGTTGCCGACTTGGCAGTCGTGCCCGATGTGACTGTTGGCGAGGAACGCACAGTTGTTGCCGACCGATGTCACCATGCCGCCGCCTTCCGTGCCGGGGTTCATGGTGACGCCTTCGCGGATCTGACAATCGCTGCCAACTGTCAGCGTGGAGGGCTCGCCCTTGTATTTCAAATCCTGTGGTTGATGCCCGATGGATGCGAACGGGAAAATGCGTGTGCGCGCACCGACTTTCGTGCGCCCGGCAACAGTGGCATGGCTGATCAATTCAACCCCGTCGCCCAGTTCAACGCCGGCGCCAACTGTACAGAAGGGGCCGATTTTGCAGCCGTCGCCGAGCTTGGCCCCATCTTCAACGATGGCCGTGGGATGGACGCTCATGAGGACCTATTGTTATCAGCTAATTTTCGTTGCAAAGGCGCGGGCGTCTGCCGTGTTGGCCAGCATGGCGCTGATCTCGGCTTCCGCTACGACATGCCCGTCAACCCGCGCCTCTCCATAGAAGCGCCACACGCGGCCACGGTTACGGATCTTACGCACATGATAGTGCAATTGATCGCCCGGCACGACAGGCCTTCTGAATTTGGCTTTGTCGATCCCCATGAAATACACAAGCTCGGTTTTGTAATCTTCGCCGAGGCTGTTGACGCATAGCGCGCCAGCTGTCTGCGCCAAGCCCTCGATGATAAGAACGCCTGGCATCACCGGGAATTGCGGAAAGTGCCCCTGAAAGAACGGCTCATTGATGGTGACATTCTTGATGCCAACACAGCTCTGATCGCGGTCCATGTCGTACATGCGGTCGAGAAGCAGGAACGGATACCGGTGCGGCAGCATTTTCATAATGCGGCTGATGTCGGCGGTTCCAAGCGTCTTGGCGCTGGCATCTTTCTTGTGAGTCAGGTCGTCCATATCTTCCGAGCTCTTCATGTTCATCACGACACGTCATCACCACGTCACGTTGCGGCGTCATCTTTGACGACGTTGCGATTGGCCGTAAGCCTCGTCAGCATCGCGTTCTCACGCGCAAACTGCTTGAATGGCCGCGACGGCGTTCCCGCCACGACCGAGCCTGCCGCGGTGTCTTCAATCACATGGCAACAGCCGGCAATTTGCACGCCGGAGCCAACTGTAACGTGACCCGCAACACCTGACTGGCCGCCCATAACAACAAAGTCGCCGAGTACGGCCGATCCGGCAATTCCGGTTTGCCCGACGATAACACAATGACGTCCGATCACGGTGTTGTGCCCGATCTGGACAAGATTATCAATTTTCGTGCCTTCGCCAATCACAGTATCCTTAAGGGCACCGCGGTCGATGGTGGAATTGGCACCAATCTCAACGTCGTTCTGCACGATGACCCGGCCCACTTGCGGCACCTTGACGTGCCCGTCACGGCCCATGGCAAAGCCGAAGCCGTCTTGCCCGATTCGCACTCCGGGATGAATGATGACACGGTCGCCAATCAGTGCATGCACCACACTCGCACACGCGCCAATGTAACAATTCCGGCCGATTGCAACACGGAACCCGACAACCGCTCCCGCAGCGATCCGGCTACCGCGGCCGATCTGGGCCTCAGGCCCGACGATCGCGCCTTCCTCGATAATCGCGCCGTCTTCGATCATGGCGCTTGGATCGATGGCTTGCCCGCCGTTGGCACTGCCGGCCTTCGACCACATGGCATCTGGGTAGAACAGCTGCAG
>JANNXL010000408.1:0-6289 GCA_031409575.1 Hyphomicrobium sp. | reverse complement strand
CTCGGCGGCGGCGGGGGCGGCATTTATTGCAGCCATGTCGCGCCGGCCCGTCTTCGCCAGCGACGATCACGGCCGCTCTCCCGCCTTCGAGTTGGCCTACCGCCAGTTGCTGGGTGAATCCGAACCGCTCGATGACAGCAGCGTAACGCTTGATCTTCCGGATATTCCCGAGAACGGCAACACGGTGCCGTTCCGCATTGAAGTTGCAAGCCCAATGACGCCAGACCAATACATCAAAACTGCGTATCTCCTTTCGACCAGAAACCCGCAGCCCCTCGTCGGCGTATTTCATTTTTCGCAAAACTCTGGCCGGGCGGCTGTTGCCGGACGCATGCGGCTCGCGCGCAGCCAGGATGTGATCGCGCTGGCTGAACGCAGCGACGGGAAATTCGTTGTCGCCGTCCGGCAAGTCGAAGTGACCATTGGCGGCTGCGGCAACTGAGAGCGACCTTCCATGACAACAGCCGCCAAACCCAGAATCAAATTGCCCGAGCAGGCCAAGGCCGGCGAGATCGTCGAGATCAAAGCGCTCATCCAGCACGTGATGGAGACAGGCAACCGCCGCGATCCAGACGGCAAACCCATTCCGCGCAACATCATCCACACATTCCGCGCGGCCTTCGAAGGCGAGACGGTATTCAGCGCCAACTGGGGCTCCGGGATCTCGGCCAACCCGTACATCGCGTTTTACTTCAAGGTTCCGGGCCCGGGCGCGTTCGAGTTCACCTGGATCGGCGATGATGGCGCTACAGTCACGGAAAAAACCCCGTTTGCAGTGTCTTAAGACCGCCCAAACTGCCACATGCCGCTTGATGCCTCGACCTTTGACCGCTACGGGTTGCTGACAAAATTGTACGCATCGCAACCCTTCTCACGACCAACAGGTTGACATGGCTGAAGATCCCATCGTTGCCCAGACGGGCCCGTACCAAGTGAATTTGCAGGAGGGCAAAGCTTACTTTTATTGCCGCTGCGGCCGCTCCGCGAAACAGCCGTTCTGCGACGGGTCGCACACGGACACGGGTCTAGAACCCATGCGGTTCATCGCGCCCTCGTCTGGAACATTCAACATTTGCGGCTGCAAGCAGACTGGCGATGAGCCGTACTGCGACGGCTCGCACAATATGATCTGACAAAGTTTGCGCGCACCGCTTTCCGTTCCTCGCTACTTAGTTGGGGCCATGCCCATCCGCCACTGTCCGACGTCTTTGATAGCAGCCACTGGTGCACTTCTTGCCGCCATAACGGTGGTGGGCGGTGACAGTGCGCACGCCGAGATTCTGATCGGGTTGGCGGCACCGTCCTCAGGGCGGGATCACAGTGCCGGTGACGCCATGCGACAAGCAGCCGAACAGGCAATTGCCGATCTCAATACCAAAGGTGGTGTGAAGGGCGAGCCGCTGGCACTCACAGTGCTCGATGACCTGTGCAGCGGCGACGGTGCCGTAGCGGCCGCAAACAGCTTTATCCAAAAGCGGGTCCGGCTGGTGATTGGACACCCGTGTTCCAGGGCAGCACTCGCGGCAGCACAAGTTTATGGACCTGCGGGCGTGATCTTCATTGCCCCGGCGACACGCCACCCGGCCCTGACCGACAAACGCGCCGGCAAAACAATTTTCCGCTTGAGCGGCCGCGATGACCAGCAGGCAGCCAATGCCGCCGCGTGGCTGATGGCGCAGCCCGGCACTGGGCCGTTCGCGCTCATTCATGACAAGACCGCCTATTCACGCGGGCTGGCCACAGGGGTAGGCGCTGCACTCATCGCCAAGGCGCAACCCGCCCCGCTCGATTTTCCGATAACGGCCGGTGAAAATGTCTATGCGCCGGTGATTGCCAAACTGAAAACACTCCCCCCACGCGCGGTGTTCTTTTCGGGTTATCCGGCTGAGGCCGATATTATTGTGTCAGCGCTGCGCGCAGCCGGGATCATGGCCCCTGTTTTGGGATCAGACTCGCTTGCGACGGCTGACTTCACGACCCAGCGCGCCGCCAGCGATCCTGCCGTGCAGGTCCTGGCACGCTACAAATCAGGGATTGAAACCACAAGCGCTTCGCCTGCTTCCAAAACTTCCGGCAATGGGATTGACGGCGGTTCGGTGGCGGCGGCGCGCGAACACGCCTATGCGGCTATCGTTTCTTGGGCGGACGCCGCTCAACGCGCGCCAAGTTTTGAAGCCGATAAAATCAGCGAAGTATTGGCGCGGACGACCACGCCCGCAACGCCCGAGATCCCTGCCGGACACGTTAGCGGGCTTGTCTCTTTCGACGAGAAAGGCGACGCGCGCATTCCATCGTTCTTTCCAGCACGCTGGAGTGGATCGCAGTGGGTTGCCGTAAAATGACGGCACCCAATGCTGTCAGCTCGATCAGCGGCCTTGCGAAGCGCACAGGCACTCTGTGAGAAGCTGCCGTTCTAGCCGGGCCAAATCTTCCGGCACCGACGCGCCGTTGGCGCTGTACTGCGTGATTCGTTCTTTGACGAGCGCGTAGCACTGGCGCGGGTCATCGATGGCTTCCATTTGCGAGTTGAGATTTGCAATCTCGCTTTGCATTTGCTCAGACATTGGAATTCTTAATTCCCTCTTTGTTTTCGCATTCCGCAATTCTTTGGTATGTTCGGGGCCTCAAGGCACCAACACACCGCGAAACTTTTACTCTGCCACAGTGTCCGTTACGGCGGCCTAAACGCAGACGATATGCTGCTTTGGTAGATTTGCCAGCACCCGCACACTCACCGTGACTAATAAACCCTTGCGATGAACGCGAACTGAACGGCAAAAGCGCCTTTCAATTATCAATCTGCGCAAGCACCATCCGAATGTGGCTGTACCTTGGCCTGATTCAATCCTATCCACATCAATCAAATTTTGGGGTGCAGCGCAGCAATGTAAAAGCGGGCGATGCAGCAACAGACCGTATACTTGGCCGGTCCGGTTGGAGCGTTTGCAAACCAAGGGATTTTTGGCTCGCGTCGCCTAATGCGGACGCCGTGCCATGACTGGCCCAATGCTTCGATGACACGTTGCCGCAACGCGCTATCGTGCAGTGCGAAGAAAAGCCGGCAGCGATCATGCTTGGATGAATTGCCGCGAGCGGAAAAAACTTTACTGAGCAGGAAACATGACGAGCCGATCGAGACTTCTCTGGGCGCTGTCTGCCCTCCTCCTCGCCTGGATTGGAACCCTGGCATTTCATGGTTCCCGTTGCGTGGACGCGGGTCAGCGCTTCAATATGCGCGCCTGGGCCTGCGAGACCGTGGCTCCGCCGATCCTTCTGCAACGCGATCTGCAACGGAGTTAACCGCCTGTGCGGCCATGGCGGACCGCGACACTTGCCGCATTTGCGCTGGCTGGAATTGAAGCCCGCGGCCCCGTCTGCTAGGCCTCGGCCTTGCCCGCAGTGACGGGCTTTCATAAAGGCATTCCCCGCATGATCCCGCGCTATTCCCGCCCCGAAATGGTCCAGATCTGGGAGCCTGCGACACGCTTTCGTATCTGGTTCGAGATCGAGGCTCACGCGGCATCGGCCTGCGCCGAAATCGGCATCATTCCCAAGGACGCCGCCAAGACGATTTGGGAGAAGGGTTCGAAGGCAGTGTTTGACGTGGCGCGCATCGACGAGATCGAGGCCGTCACCAAGCACGATGTGATTGCCTTTCTCACGCATCTGGCCGAGCATGTGGGGCCCGATGCCCGCTTTGTGCACCAGGGCATGACGTCGTCCGACGTGCTCGACACCTGCCTCAATGTGCAGCTGGTGCGTGCTGCGGACATCTTGATCGCCGATATGGACCGCGTGCTCGCCGCGTTAAAGACGCGCGCTTTCGAGCACAAGAACACGATCACCATCGGCCGCTCGCATGGCATTCACGCCGAGCCGACGACGTTCGGCATCAAGCTCGCCTATGCCTACGCCGAGTTCGCGCGCGGGCGGGAGCGCTTGATCGCGGCGCGAAAAGAAGTCGCCACCTGTGCCATCTCGGGAGCCGTCGGCACCTTCGCCAACATCGATCCGCGCGTTGAGGAGTACGTGGCGGAGAAGATGGGCCTGACACCGGAACCCGTTTCGACGCAGGTTATCCCGCGTGACCGGCACGCCATGTATTTCGCAACACTCGGCGTGATTGCATCCAGCATGGAACGCTTGGCCACCGAAATCCGCCATTTGCAGCGTACCGAAGTTCTCGAAGTCGAGGAGTTTTTCTCACCCGGCCAAAAAGGCTCGTCGGCCATGCCGCACAAGCGCAATCCTGTGCTGACCGAAAACCTGACCGGCCTTGCCCGCATGGTGCGCGCGTTCGCGCTGCCGGCCATGGAGAACGTGGCACTTTGGCACGAGCGCGATATTTCGCATTCCTCGGTTGAGCGCATGATCGGCCCCGATGCCACCATCACGCTGGACTTTGCGCTCGCAAGGCTTGCTGGCGTGATCGAAAAACTCGTCGTCTAACCCGCCAAAATGAAAAAGAACTTGGACAAGCTCGGGGGCTTGCACAATTCGCAGCGCGTTCTGCTGGCGCTCACTCAGGCCGGCGCATCACGTGAGGAGAGCTATACGCTCGTGCAGCGCAACGCCATGAAGACCTGGGAACATGGGGCGGACTTCCTGACCGAGCTCAAAGCCGACACAGACGTGATTGCAAAAGTACCGGCGCGTGACCTCGAAGCCATGTTTGATCTGGGCTATCACACCAAGCACACCGATACGATTTTCAAACGGGTTTTTGGCTGAGGGTTAAGCGAGCTGGTTCAATGTTCGGATCGTTACCAAATCTAATGTTACTGAAGGAATAGCAGCGAACGGAGCGCTTGATACCAAAAGCCTCCGGACTCAATTTGAAGGACTGCGGAGGGCCACACTGTGACACAAGATTTTGGCATGAAATCTGGGCCGCAGACAGCTAGTCCACTCATTGGCGCAGCCATTTTGCCACGCGCAGCGATCACGATTGGCGCGCTCCTGGCTTATCATTTCGCTGGCTTCATTCCGTTGCCGGGCGTTGATCCAGACGCCGCCGTCGCGTTCTTTAGAGACTACGGCACCAACGTGCCATTTCAGAATGTCTCGGGCTTTATGCTCGGCACGGTGCCGTTGTTTGCAGCACTCATCTTCGCCGAAGTTCTCATGCTGGTTTTCCCCAGCCTGCGGCAGCGTCAAGCAGATCCCGCATCGCGAGATGGATTCTGGCGCGGTGTGGTTGCGGCTGCTTTGGCCATTGCTGCGATACAGTCGTGGGGCATTGCTTCAGGGTTGGAAGCAGTTACCGGGCTCGTTCCTGAGCCTGGTTTGGGGTTTCGCATATCAACCCTTGTCTCCATGGTTGCCGCAACGCTGCTGATCGCATGGCTGGCGAAGATCATTTCCAAGTACGGCCTTGGTCACGGGTTCTGGCTGCTATTCCTGGCGCCAGTTTGCATCAGCGCAGCCAGCACTGCAGCAGCACTTGTGAGCGGAGCCACCTCTGGTGACATTTCTGCGGCAGCCCTGCTGCTGCCTCTCACCTATATAGCCGCGGCGGCTTTTGCGCTGACACGTTTGGAGCGCGCCAATCCCGGTATTGCCGCAAGCGAATCTCTGATCTGGCCGGTCGCTGTGGCCAGTGCCGCCGCCCTGTGGCTGCTAACCCCCATCTTGCCATTTTTGTCGGTGGACCAAATGAACAGCGTCGTTGCCATGACCCTGCCCGGCCAACCCATGCGGCTGGCCGCGCTCGTCGTCCTCATTCCCGCGATCACACTTTTGCGCTTGCACTCTCTTTCGGAAGCGGGGCTCCTGAGCGCGACCACACGCTCCGCGCTGACTGTCGCGCTGGTTCTGGCCGCCATTGTCATTGCAGGCGACCTCCTTATCGGGTGGTCCGGACTTTCGGGCATCCCAGATGCACTCGCACTGGTGATTTTGGTGAGCGTGGCACTGAGCATGCTGCCGTCCGTGCGGACTTCAAAAACCGGACTGGCTCCGGTATAAAACCGCTCCATCACTTCATCTCAACGGTTCCATGAAAATTTCTGAAGCCGACATTCTCATCGTGCCCGGCTGGTCAAGTTCGGGGGAAGACCACTGGCAAAGCCGGTGGGAAAAAAATATCAAAACCGCGCGCCGCGTGGAACAAGACGACTGGTACAGCCCGAAGCGGCAAGCGTGGGTAGCGCGTGTTGTAGAAGAAACAACGAAATCGGTGCGGCCCGTCGTGCTGGTCGCGCACAGCCTTGGCGTAATCACCGTTGCACACGCGGCAAAGAAGCTCGCGCGCTTACCCGGAAACCCGATTGCCGGCGCTTTTCTTGTC
>JANNXL010000407.1:0-2441 GCA_031409575.1 Hyphomicrobium sp. | reverse complement strand
CGATACAGCGGCAGACGTGCCAGCGCTGGCAACGGTGGTGTCAGTGCCTGGCATAAGCAGAACCAAGCCCGGCTTCACTTTGCGCACAAAGGTGATGCCGTTGTTGCGCTGCAGATCTTCGAGCATAATCTTGTTTTGGCGCGCAATTGTGTACAGGATGTCGCCTGACTTGACGGTGTAGGTGCCCTTCCATTCGGCCGGCAAGTCAGCTGGCGCGGCCGCTGCCACACCTGGAGACGCGGGCATTTTTTCAGCGGCGCGCCCAGCCGGCAAATAGAGTTTTTGGCCAGGCTTCAACGCCGGACCACTGAGGTTGTTCATCGACATCAATTCGGAAACAGACACCTTATGGCGCTTCGACAGACCAAACAGCGTATCGCCGCGCTGAATCTCGATCTGCTCGCCCCGTTCGGCGGTTGAGACGGGCCGAGGTGCCGCTGCAGCGGGCGCTAAGTTCGAGCGCGGCGCGTCCATCGCAGCCGAGTTTCTGGCTGCGGGGGCTTGCGGCACATCGGGCAGGGCTGCCATCTGAACGTCAGCCGGGCGATTGGACTGCGGCGGGATGTACGCGCCACCATCGCTAACCTGCCCGGTAGCTTTTGAGGCTTCCGGCGATACCGGGCCGTCTTCGCCCAGCAAGTTGGAGCGGGTGCGCATCGGCTCAGACGGTGTTGGAATGGACGCGGTGGCCGTCCGGTCGTTCAGAGCGTTGTGGCCGAAGTCAAAGCGCGCGACGTCTGCGCTGCAGCCGCCGAGAGCGGCAGTTAACCCGGCGAGTACGATGAGGCCGGACTGTCCAGGATACCAGAATGGATTACGCATAAACACATTACTACCCATGATACGCACCTCAACTCACCACACTCAATTAACCTTTAACCGGTTAAGAGGCCGTTAACGGTGCACTGCTCAATCGCCCTTGAGCGCTCCGTCAAAAGGTCGTCCCCCGCACGCAAAACACAGGCAAAATCGGGAGAGCACACGATCCCCCAGCATCGTATGTGTAGACACCGATTGTGCGGGGATGTGGGAGGAATTGCGGAGGATTTAGGTCAAAGGCAGGAGATCATACCCGTCGTGCGATGGGGGCTGCCTGCCCCAAAACCGAAGCGAGATCGGCGCGCGCCGTCTCCAAAGTCATATTCATGGAGAGCGGTGTGACCGAGATCTGACCATCGGCGATGGCCCGCAGATCGGAGCCCGCTGGCGGGTCAGACTTGCGGCGTTCAAAGCCAACCCAGAAATAGGGCTCGCCCCAGGTGTCCTTGCGCGATTCCAAGTGCAATCCGCCTTGGTCACGCCGCCCTTGGTACGTGATTGCGGTGCCGTTGACCTTATCGGGTGCGCTGTCGGGAAAGTTGACGTTGATCAGCATGCCGGGCGCCCATGTGGCGGCAAGCAGTTTTGTTATGAGCGCCGGCCCATGCTCGAACGGGGTCTGCCAGTGTTCTTTGCCATCGGGGTCAAAGCCCGTCGTAAGGCTCATGGCAATTGAACGCACGCCGAGCAGTGTGCCTTCCATGGCGCCTGCAATCGTGCCGGAGTAGGTCACGTCTTCGGCGAGGTTCGAACCATGATTGACACCCGACAAAATGAGATCTGGCGGATTGTCTTTCAGAACGTGGCGCACGCCCATGATCACGCAATCGGCCGGTGTGCCGCGCACAGCGTAAGCCCGCTCACCGATTTCGCGGTAGCGCAGCGGCACCTGCAACGTCAGCGCGTGCGACGCGCCCGACTGGTTCATTTCCGGCGCGACGATCCACACATCATCTGTCAGCGCCTTGGCGATGCGATGCAGGATTGTGAGCCCGTGCGCGCCCGCTCCGTCGTCGTTGGTGATGAGAATACGCATTGTATTTCCGTTGGGGGTCAGACCCATCACGCTTCGCGTGCCTTCGGCACGACGTGTCTGACCCCGTTAAAATCTCAAGACTTCACGATCTTCTCCATGCCACCCATATATGGCTTCAACGCATCGGGGATGACAACAGACCCATCGGCCTGTTGATAGTTTTCGAGCACTGCCACCAGCGTGCGCCCCACCGCAAGACCGGAGCCATTGAGCGTGTGAACATAGCGCACGTCCTTTGAGCCTTTGGGGCGGTAGCGCGCACTCATGCGGCGTGCCTGGAAATCGCCGCACACCGAGCACGATGAGATTTCGCGATAGGCATCCTGGCCCGGCAGCCAGACTTCGATGTCGTAGGTCTTCTGCGAGGCAAAGCCCATATCGCCGGTGCACAGTAACATCGTGCGGAACGGCAGGCCGAGGCGCTTCAACACTTCCTCGGCGCAGCCGGTCATGCGCTCGTGTTCGGCGAGCGATGTTTCAGGCGTGGTGATCGAGACGAGTTCCACTTTCGAGAACTGATGCTGGCGGATCATGCCGCGTGTGTCTTTACCGGCGGCACCGGCTTCCGAGCGGAAGCACGGCGTCC
>JANNXL010000406.1:0-1715 GCA_031409575.1 Hyphomicrobium sp. | reverse complement strand
CTTATTGGCATAACCGCGGGCTTCGTTCTGCGCGCGGTCGCGGTCTTGGATGGCCGAGATCACGTCTTCGAAGGCCGCACGCACCTGTGCGGGAGCCTGGGCCTGCTGAATCTTGATTTGGTTGATCTTGACGCCCGACTTGTAGCTGTCGAGCACCTCTTGCATCAGCGCCTTGACGGCGATTTCGATGGGTTCGCGGCCAGGTGCCAGCACGTCGCCGATCTTACTCTTGCCGATCACTTCGCGCATGGCGCTTTCAGCCACGTCCTTCACGGTCTGGTCTGGGTTCTCGATGCTAAACAAATAATTTTCGGCGTTCGCAATCGACCACAGCACCACAAAGTCGATGTCGACGATGTTTTCGTCGGCTGTCAGCATCAGGCTTTCTTCGGGAACATCGCGCGTCGAGACGGGCGTTGAAAAGCGCGTGTCGCGCTGGCTTGCCTGAGAACGGTTGCCGACCTCGACAATGTTTTCGTTGGTGACGTTGAGTTTGATGACTTCCTCAAATGGCGGCGGCCACTTGAAGTGCAGTCCCGCACCTTCCTGGCGCACGAACTGGCCAAACCGCATGACAATGCCTTGCTCACCGGGATTGACTTGAAAGAAGAAGGCATAAAAGCCGACTACCGCGGCACCGAGTGCCGCTGCGAGGAAGATCAGTCCGCCGGGGACGCCGCTGCCGCCCTTCATGACCTGTTTCATGCGGTCCTGGCTGCGCTTCAGCATCTCTTCGATGTCGGGCGGCTGACCGCCACCGCCACCGCCGCCAGGCCCTTGTCCCCATGGACCGCCGCCGCCGCCCTTGCCGCCCTTCCAGCCGCCGCCACCGCCGCCGCTACCGCCGTTTTGGTCACTCCAGGGCATTGTGTCTCGAACCTTTCGTTCAATCAAAAAAGTGCAGCAGCACCGTCGCCCGGCTTGGCCGTGGCTGACTATGCTGCAGCGCAGGAAATCGCCGGCCCGCTTATAGGACAGGGGGAAGGGGGACGCAAACGCATCGCTGGCACATTGGGTGGCAAGGTGCCCACGTCAAGCCGAGTGAGGCTTTATAGGTGCGAGAACGGCCCTTATTGTGCGCTGACCGTTAATCGCAGCCGCTTGTTTCAGGTCTTGCGGTCGAAAATGATGAGCGTTGCGGCGTGATCGTCGCGGGGACCGCGTGGCAGCACTTCTGAAGACACTTCTGTCCACTCGTCCTTTGCCAAAGAGGGAAATACAACATCTCCTTCTGGCTCTGCATCAACGGCCGTCCAATAGATCCGGTTGGCGAGCGGCAGGGCGGCCCGGTAGATCTCGGCCCCGCCGATGACCATGACTTCGTCGGAGCCATTGGTGCGGGCAAGCACTCGCGCCAGAACCAGCGCCTCCGATACGGAGTTAAACACGCTAACGCCTGCGACGGCAAAATGCGGATCGCGGGTGACGACGATGTTGTCGCGGCCATCGAGCGGGCGCCCCAAACTGGCAAACGTCTTACGGCCCATGACAATGGGTTTGCCCATCGTGAGGCGGCGGAAGTTTTTGAGGTCCGACGACAACCTCCACGGCAGCCCGCCCTTGGCCCCGATGACGTTGTTGTTTGCGACAGCGACGATGAGTGAGATCAGCACGTACATTACGCCTCTTTACGTCGCGTCCCTGCATCCAGCAATGGGCACCATGGCCAATTAGCTCGATGCATCTCAACTAACCCGCCTTCTCCTCCCGCCGGT
>JANNXL010000405.1:0-2132 GCA_031409575.1 Hyphomicrobium sp. | reverse complement strand
GAGTTGATCGTGACCGCGCGCACGTGATGACCCAAAGTGATGATTGGCCTTGCGGAACGCGCGAAGCGCAGTTCCAGGCAGGCAGCGGCGGCTCAAGTCAAGTCAAGCACCGCGAATATGAATACTGCGCGACTGAGCTGGCATTTGCGGTGCCGGGCCGCGCAGCGTGGAGGGGTACCATGAGCAAAGCAGCCGAAGCGTTCCGGACCATTGCAGAAGTGGCGGAAGAACTCGAAGTCCCCAAACACGTTCTGCGATTTTGGGAAGCGAAGTTCCCGCAAATCCGCCCGATGAAGCGTGGCGGCGGGCGGCGCTACTACCGTCCCGAAGACATGGAACTGCTGCGCGGCATCCGTCATCTGCTGCATGCTGAAGGCTACACCATAAAGGGTGTACAGAAGATCTTACGCGAGCATGGCATCGATCAGGTCAAAGCCTACTCCGAAAAGGCCGCCAAGCTGGAGGCAGCAAGCCCCAAACCCAAGCGCGGGAGAAAACCAGCCGCCGATGCAGCATCCGCTGACGGAAAACGCCGCACCAGCCCGGTAAACGCCGCAGGAGCAAATGCTGCATTTAATGCTGGCCCCGAGCGTGACGGCGTGATTAACGCCCTTCTTGCCGAACTTGAAATGTGCCGCCGCCTCCTGGCATTATCGGTTGGTGAGAACGCGCCTTCCGTCGCGCCGCCAGCCCCGATGCGCCCGGCTCCCGTCACCCGCCGCAGAACCGCTGGCTGAGTGGGCTGCAGCGGTTTAGAGACAGGGTTGGAAGCGCCGGGATCACGCGTTCCGCATGGAGCGATACGTGAGCAATTTCAATGTGAAAGATCCAAGACCGGAGGGTGTGCCGGAGAACGGCCCCGTCGAATTGTGGTTCGTTGACCTCGCCGCCAGCGCTGCTGCGCTGGACGCATCAGAGGCGAAATGCGCTCGGCTATCTGCAAACGAGTTGCAAAGGATCGCAGCGAGTGTAACCCCAGCCGCCGGCTTTCAGCGCCGGGCCGCTTATATTGCTCTGCGCGTATTGATCGAGCGCATGTGGGGGCCTTCGTGGCGTGCGGTGCCGTACTCATTAACCGGTTCGGGGAAACCCATTTTACCAGGAATTTCAGGTGGTTTCAGCCTTGCCCACGTGGACCGTTTCGCTCTGATCGGGCTGTCGCGCACCAGCCTTATTGGCGTTGACTTGGAGCCAGATCGCCGGCCCACCGTATCCGATGAGCGGCGCGTGCGCATTGAACATGCCGCGCTGGAGTTAGCGGGAGGAATACCTCTGCCCGATGCCCGGCAAAAACGGTTCCTGCAAGCCTGGGTGCGCTTGGAGGCGATAGCAAAAGCCGATGGCCGTGGCATCGGCCGGCTCCTCACCGGACTTGGCATCATCGGCAACGCGGCCATGAACGCCCGCGAACTCAACCAAGACTATGCGCGCGCGATCAACTCAAGCTTTGGCGTCCACGATGTCGCCGTCCCCGAAGGATGTGTCGCCGCCGCCGCGCTCGACTGCGGGATAATGCCGCCTGCCGTGGTGAAATCCCTCCCTACTAAGGTGGCAGATCTTGAGACGCTCATGGGTGTCCCGGCGGGAAAACCTGTGCCGCCGAAAGCAGGTTGACCGCGAGCCTGTGGACAGGCACAAGGGCCGCATTAGTCGGAGCGTAGCGCAGCCTGGTTAGCGCACCAGTCTGGGGGACTGGGGGTCGGAGGTTCAAATCCTCTCGCTCCGACCAATTTACAAAGCAAAATCAGAAAGTTATAGAACGGTAAAATCAGCAACTTGAACTGCAATGTTCAGGGGACACGCGGGGGACGCGCTCGACTCGGCCCTGCATGAACTGACTTCGATTTTCTTTTGCCGCTAACCGGATGCAAGTTGCGAAAACGAAAAGTCGTTGAGACTGTCTGCTGTCGGAGCTTGTCGTATGCCACTTGCGCGACGGTTGCCCGATAGAGGCCATCGCAGCTATGCCGCTGAGCGCCGCCGGCTCCAACTATACGAGACTGTGTGAAAAGCCGGACCCCACCCAGTACGCCCGCGAAGCATGATATGATGCTTCATCGAAGCGCGGGGGCACTTCATGGCGCGATTTATCGAGGGCAGAGAGCGGGATCAAGCGACGCTGTTTCCCGAGC
>JANNXL010000404.1:0-2002 GCA_031409575.1 Hyphomicrobium sp. | reverse complement strand
CACGTCGACTTCACCATTGAAGTCGAGCGTTCGCTGGCGGTGCTCGACGGTGCTGTGGTGCTGCTTGATGGTAACGCCGGGGTTGAGCCGCAGACCGAAACCGTGTGGCGTCAGGCCGACCGTTACAAAGTGCCGCGCATTGTCTTTGTCAACAAGATGGACAAGACCGGCGCCGATTTCTTTAACTGCGTCAAGATGATTGCCGACCGCACCGGTGCCAAGCCGATGCCGGTGCAGCTCCCCATCGGGGCCGAAGACAAACTTGAAGGCATCATCGACCTGCTGACCATGGAAGAATGGGTCTATCAGGGCGAAGATCTGGGTGCATCCTGGGTGCGCCAGCCGATCCGTGATGCGCTGCGCGCCGAAGCCGACGAATGGCGCCACAACATGCTGGAGCTTGCCGTCGAGCAGGACGACGCGGTGATGGAAGAGTATCTCGAAGGTAACGAGCCCTCGGTCGAGGTTCTGCGCGGTCTGATCCGCAAGGGCACTCTGGCGCTGGCTTTCGTTCCGGTCCTTGCCGGGTCCGCTTTCAAGAACAAGGGCGTCCAGCCCATGCTGAACGCGGTGATCGACTTCCTGCCGAACCCGCTGGACGTGCCGGCCTACATTGGCTTCGCTCCGGGCGATGAGACGGAAACCCGCAACATCTCGCGCTCCGCCGATGATGATCAGCCGTTCTCGGCGCTAGCGTTCAAGATCATGAACGACCCCTTCGTCGGTTCGCTGACCTTCACCCGGATCTATTCCGGCGTGTTGAAAAAAGGCGACGCGATGCTGAACGCGACCAAAGAGCGCAAAGAGCGTGTTGGCCGCATGATGATGATGCACGCCATCGACCGCGAGGAAATCTCCGAGGCCTATGCGGGCGACATCATCGCCCTTGCCGGCCTGAAGGAAACCACAACGGGCGACACGCTTTGCGATCCGGCCAAACCGGTGGTTCTGGAAACGATGACTTTCCCGCAGCCGGTGATCGAAATCGCCGTGGAACCAAAGACCAAGGCCGACCAGGAGAAGATGGGCGTTGCACTGGCTCGTCTGGCCGCCGAAGACCCGTCCTTCCGGGTGGAGACCGATTTCGAAAGCGGTCAGACCATCATGAAGGGCATGGGCGAACTTCACCTCGACATCCTCGTTGACCGCATGCGTCGCGAATTCAAGGTCGAGGCGAACATCGGCGCGCCGCAGGTGGCCTACCGCGAGACGATCAGCCGCGAGGCCGAGATCGACTATACCCACAAGAAGCAGACCGGAGGCACGGGCCAGTTCGCCCGCATCAAACTGATCATCACCCCGACTGAACCCGGCGTGGGCTATTCGTTCGAGGCCAAGGTGGTTGGTGGTTCGGTGCCGAAGGAATACATCCCCGGCGTTGAGAAGGGCATCAAGTCAGTCATGGACTCTGGTCCTCTGGCAGGCTTCCCGGTGATCGACTTCAAGGTGTCGCTGATCGACGGCGCCTACCATGACGTCGACTCCAGTGTTCTGGCTTTTGAGATCTGCGCCCGTGCGGCAATGCGTGAAGGCCTGAAGAAGGCTGGCGCAAAGTTGCTTGAGCCGATCATGAAAGTCGAAGTGGTGACCCCCGACATCTATACCGGCGGCGTCATTGGCGATCTGACCTCACGTCGGGGCATGATCGAGGGGCAGGATGCACGCGGCAACGCGAACGTCATCAACGCGATGGTGCCTTTGGCCAACATGTTTGGTTATATCAACAACTTGCGGTCGATGTCATCAGGACGGGCGACGTTCTCGATGCAGTTCGACCATTACGACGCTGTGCCGGAAAACCTGAGCCAGGAAATCCAGAAGAAATACGCATAAGCGGGGTGGGCGGATCGCCCATCCTACCATCCCGTAAGATGGGCCGCGTGCCCGTCCCCCGACCGAAATAGGAGGCCATCATGGCAAAGGCAAAGTTTGAACGGAACAAACCGCATGTGAACATCGGGACCATTGGTCACGTTGACCATGGCAAGACGACGTTGACGGC
>JANNXL010000403.1:0-13095 GCA_031409575.1 Hyphomicrobium sp. | reverse complement strand
GACGTGCCGTCGGCACCGCCAAAGCTGTTCGGAGCAAGTTCGACGCCGGTGGCAGCTTCAGTCGAGATCACTTCGACCTTGATACCATTGGTGCCCGTCAGCTCACCCGACCAATTGTTGCGCGGATTGAATGCGAGCGATGTGCCGCCGCCATTGAGGAAGCTGTCGATTGCCGCTTCGCGGTCTGCCGCTGTCGCGCCAGTTGCTTCGACAAGATACACGCCGCCGCCGGTGTTGGTCATCGTTACGCCCGAGGGCGCAGTCCCGGCAAGTGTGCCAATAAGCCCGAGGCCGTCCGACGGTACGGTGATGCGCACCGACAGTGTTTCCGAGCCATCGTCGTCAGCGCTGCGGTCTGCGTGAATGATAAGCGGGATGTTTGCGCCGTCTTCAGGGGTTGAAGTCACAGGATCATCGGCCGTCACGGAGGGTGTGTCGGCGACGGCCTGGATGCGGATCGTGTGATTGAAGGTGTTATCCTGCGTGTTGGCCAAGCCGCCATTCACGTCAAGCGTGGTGGCAGTGACGGAAACGACGCCGTTGAGGTCGGTATGAGTAGGGCCCATCTCAACTGTGAATCCGTTGAGGGTGGCGCGGATGTCGGCCTCAGCTTGGTTGCGATTGGTCTGAGACAGCGTGCCGACATCAAGAGCCAGTGTGATGATCGTGCTGGTGATCGTATAGGAATTCGTCAGAGCGTCGTACGTTATCACGCTCGACCCTGCCGGAAGGCTGGGCAAAACACCGTAAATCTGTGTCGCTGTAGCAGCCGGGAAGTCGAGGACGACTTTCGAGATCGTTTCCGTATCGGCGTTGTTGCCGGTGCCTGAACTGTTATCGGTGACGCGGATGCCGGTGGTGCTATTCGCCAAATCTGCACCGAACGCGACCGGGCCGTTGTCTTCAACGCCTGTTGAGAGTGTGGGGTTTGTGATGCCGTCTGCATCGGGTGTGACCGTTACAGAAATGGTCTGTGCGGTTGTCGTAGATGTGACGTTTCCGCTCGACGTGGCATCGACAATAACGCCGCGAACCGAAAGGATCATTGTTCCGCTGTAGTTCAACGGTGCACGAATTTCGAGATTCGTCAGCTCGCTTTCCGGAATGCGAATCCAGCCGCCGCCAACGACGCCCACCGGTGAGCCGCCGCTGTAGAACAATGTCCCGATGGGGTAGGTGGAAGTATCAATTTCCATAAACCGCGTTTCGGACCCGTCGGGGTCGGGCGAGCCCGAACTCACGGTGATGCTGCCGATCGCGAACGTCGTATCTTCAGTACCGCTGGCAGGGCCAGGGACCGTTATGATCGGCATTTCCGGGACGGGATTGACCGGGATGACGAACGTCTGAGTGGTCGCAGCTGTAGGAATCGAGATTTCTGGCCCAGCGATGCCGCCGCCCATGCCGGCTGTCGCGCCGTTGTTATCTTCGGCCGGGTTGCTTTCGATGGCGGTAGCCGTGACCTTAATTGTGATGTCTTCGCCGTTGTCGGCACCGGGCCTCACCTGCAGGCTGGCCATGGCGGCTGTGATGTCAGCCGCTGCGCCGGTTAGTATAATTTGACCCGCAACCGGTGTGTTGAAGGTCACGCCAGCTGTCGTGCCGAACTGCAAAACTGGCGGTGCCCCGAGTGCGCTTCCAGCAACCGAGAATTCGATAACAACCGACTGGAAGGTTTCAGAGCCATCTGAGTCATTTAAATTGACGGTGACCGGGTAGGTCACAAAGCCGCTATCCTCATCGACGGCGGTCTTGGTGGTTACGCCTACGTTGAGGTTTGGAGTGTCAGCGACAGCCTGAACGGTCACGGTGTGTGTCAGATTGACAGCATCAGTCACCGTAGTTGTGCCGTTGGTGTCTTCGACGGTACCGGAAATCGATACCGTGAAGTTTTCGTCGCGGTCGTCTGCCAGCGTGATCGAAAGCGAGTTGATCATGGTCAGCACGGCGGTAGCCGTGCCGCTGATTGTGATGGTGCCTGTGGCAATATCAATGTTCGACGTAACTCCGCCAACCGTTGTGCCAAACGATAATGCTTGGGCATTCACTGGGAAGCCGGAAAGCGTCAGCGTCAGTGTCTGCGAACCGTCGGTATCGGCGATAGTCAGCCCAAGCCGCGTGCCGATGGCGATGACGAGATCCGGGTCGGACGGATTGGAAGAGTTAATGTTTTCCTGCACGATGGTGCTGGCGTTGGCTAGAACCGGGAAGTCGTTGATAGGTGCAACCGTGATGTCGATGTAGGTGGTTGCGGTTTCTGTTTTTGACGTGCCATCAGCGCCGCCAAAACTGTTGGGTGCTAATTCGCCAGCTGTGGCGCTTTCAGTCGAGATTGCCTCGACCTTGAGACCATTGGTGCCTGACAAAGCGCCCGACCACTCCGCGCGAGGCGTAAACGTAACGCCGTCGTTCAGGAAGCTATCAAGCCGTGTTTCGCGCGCAGCGGCCGAGGCACCCGTTGCCGTCACAGTATAGACTCCGCCGCCAAGGCTGGCGAACGTGACACCTGTGACGGTCTTGTTGGAAATCAAGGTGCCGATGGTGCCAGATCCATCGGAGGGAACCGTGATGCGAACCGAAAGCGTTTCGGAGTTGTCGTTGTCGGCACTCCGGTTTGGGTTGATGGCCAGCTTGATGTTGGTGTCTTCGTTAAGTGAAATGTTGGTTACCGTCACCGTGGGGGCATCGGCTACGGCCTGAACGACAACAGAATGCGTGAAGGCTTGAGTTGTCGCCGAACTGTCGTTGTCTTCGGTCGTGACGCTGACGTTGAGGGTGATGTTAACGTCCGAGTGCAGCGGCGCCTGCACATTCAAGGAGTCAAGAGCTGTGCGGATGGCTGCTTCCGTTGCGGCCGACTTGATGCCGCTGAGTGTGATCGTTTCCACGCCGGTCGATGTGAACGACTGGCTTGCGCCCAGCATATCAGTGTAGGTGACGAGCGTGCCAACCGGGAAGCCTGAGATGATAACCGCAGTCACATTTTCCGTGCCATCGGCATCGGTCTTTGTGTAAACGATTTCGGCACCGATTGTCCGGGCCACGTCTTCGACGATGATCGACGACCCGGACTTGGTCACGCCATCGACAACAGCCGTCACAGTAATCGGCACGTTGAAAGTGTTTGTGGCTTCGTTGTTGCCACCCTGTCCGGCGCCGGTTTCGCTAGGTGCGCTTTCAATCGTTGTTGCGGTGACAGACAAGTTGAATTCGGTGTCGAGGTGCTGGCGTGCGCCGCCTGGAGCAAAGACGAGGCTCAGGTTCGCCAGAACGTCGTTGATGGCTGCATCCGTCGGACCTGTGACGGTGTAAGTGCCGCCGCCATTGGCTGTCAGAACGCCTAGGCCGGGTGAAGACTCGCTCAGCGTGAAGCCAGATGGCACGCCGCTGATGACGACGTTCTTGATTTTTTCTGAGCCGTCTGCCGTGTCTGCGTGTCCGACCCAGATCGAGACAGGAATGTTTTGGTCCTCAAGGCCGGCCCCACTACCGCTGATCGTGGGCGTATCGGCGACGGCGGCAACCGGAATGACAAACGTCTGTACAGTTTGCGCCGTTGGAACTGAAATTTCAGGGCCCGCTACACCGCCGCCCATTCCGGCAGCAGCGCCGTTGTTGTCTTCGGCCGGACTGCTTTCGATAGCGGTTGCTGTAACTCTGATGGTGATATCGGCGTCATTGTGCGCGCCGGGGCGCACCTGCAAGCTCAGCATGGCCGCATCAATATCGGCGGCAGAGCCCGTCAGCGTGACCTTGCCTGCAACCGAGGTATCGAATGTGACGCCCGAGGTCGTTGTGAATTGGACGCTGGGCTGCGAGCCTGTGCCGGCTGTGGAGAATTCCACCACCACTGACTGGTACGTTTCCGAGCCATCCGTATCGTTGAGCGCGGTTGTTACGCCGTAAGTGATGAAGCCCGAATCTTCATCTACAAATGCCTTGGTCACAGCGCCCGCGTCCACTGTGGGCGTGTCGGCAACTGCCTGGACGGTCACGATGTGGCTAAGTGAGAAAGTGTCGGTTGCTGTCGAAACGCCGTTAAAATCAGTCGAAGTACCGTTGATGGTCACCATGAAGTTCTCGTCACGGTCATCAGCAAGCGTAATCGAGAGCGAGTTCATGACCGTCAAAACGTCGACCGCACTCGCTCCGCTGATCGTAACTGTGCCGGTTGAAATGTCGACGTTCGTCGTGACACCCGCGATGGAGGTGCCAAAAGCCAGTGCCTGTGCATTCGTTGGGAAGCCCGTCAACGTCATTGACAGGCCCTGCGAGCCATCGGTGTCGGTTATGCTCAGTCCTAAACGGGTGCCGATGGCAACAACGAGGTCAGGATCGGTTGTGCTAGACGAGTTGTTGTTTTCGCGCACGATCGTGCTGGCATTGGCGAGCGTGGGAATATCATTGATCGGGGCAACTGTGACGTCAATATACGTCGTGACCGTCTCGGTTTTGGACGTGCCGTCCGCACCGCCGAAGCTGTTGGGCGCAAGTTCACCCGCGGTTGCCGCTTCTGTCGAGATAGCCTCGACTTTGATGCCGCCCGTGCCCGTGAGTACGCCCGACCACTGCGAGCGCGGTGTGAACGTGATGCCATTGTTTAGAAAGGAATCGAGTGCGGCTTCACGAATCGTTGCAGTTGCGCCGGTTGCCGTGACTGTATAGAGGCCACCGCCAACATTCGTGAATGTGACGCCACCTGCGCCGGTGCCCGAGAGTGTTCCGATCTCGCCAATGCCGTCCGCTGGAACAGTGATGCGAATGGAAAGCGTTTCGGAGTTGTCAGAATCCCCGCTGTGGTTGGGGTTGATCGAAAGCGTCGCGGTTGCGTCTTCATTTAGAGATAGAGCGCTGGCGGTCACCGACGGCGTATCTGCTACGGCCTGGACCACAACGGAATGCGTGAAGTTTTGCGTCGTCGCGCTGCTGTCATTGTCCGTGGTGGTAATGGCGACGTTGAGCGTGAAATTCGCGTCCGAATTTGCCGGCGCTTGGACGTTCAGCGTGTCAAGTGCCGTGCGAATCGCCGTCTCGGTTGCGGCAGACTTCGGGCCGCTGAGTGTAACTGATTCAACGCCTGTGGAAACGAAAGACTGCGCTGTACCGAGCATATCCGTGTAGGAAATCGTTGCCCCAACAGGGAAGCCCGAGATCACGACGGACGTCACATATTCGGAGCCGTCTGAGTCAATCTTAGCCCAGGTGATATCGCTGCCGATGGACTTAGCGACGTCTTCGACAATGACCGATGACCCAGCTTCGGTCACGCCATCGACTATGGCAGTTACGGTAACAGGAACGCTGAACGTCTCGGGCGTTTCCAGCTGGGTCATCTGACCCACTCCGGTTTCGCTCGGCGAAGATTCGATCGTAGTTACAGTGACCGAGAGATTGAAATCGGTATCGAGGTGCTGGCGCGCGCCACCAGCCGCAAACACGAGCGTGAGGTTTGCCAACACATCGTTGATCGCCGCATCGCTGGGCCCAGTGACTGTATAGGTGCCATCGCCGTTGAGCGTCAGGATGCCAGCGCCAGTTGAGGATTCCGTCAGTGTCAGGCCAGCGGGAATAGCCGCAATGACGACGTCTTTTATTTTTTCCGAGCCGTCGCTGTTGTCTGGATGGCCTGTTGTGATTGTGACCGGGATGTTCTGATCTTCGAGGCCAGTGCCGCTGCCCGACAACGTCGGCACGTCGGCGATGGCCGCCACTTTGATCACATGGGTTGCGTTGAATGTCTGCGAGACGGCGGCGTCGCTTTCGCTCGTCGTAGCATCCGTTTTCGTAACGGCGATGCCAAGCGGGATATCGTTGTCTTTGTGCGGTGGCGGCACCAGCGAAACTGATGCCAGGGCCGTGCGGATTGCGGCTTCAATTCCGCCTGTCAGCGTGATCGATGTCGTGCCGGCTGCTACCGTGAACGTGGACGATGAGCCACCTACCGGCGTGTAGGTCACAACTGCACCAATGGGCAGACCGGTGATCACGATCGACGTGATGGCTTCCGAACCATCTGCGCTATCAGTCGCAGTGATGTCGATGCTTGCGCCAAAATTGACGCCGGCCGTGACTGTTTGATCTGCGGCATTGACGATGCCATCTTCGTTGACGGTGCTGGATCCAGAGATTACCGGAGCATCGATGACGGGGTTTACCATCACAGGAATGCTGACCGTCAAGTCCTTCTTGAGCTGTGTCAAACCGCTGTCCGACAAAACACTTTCAATCGTGCCAACTTGAACCGTCACTGTAAAGTTCACGTCGCTATCGGCAGGCGCTTGAACTTGCAACCCGGTGGCAAGGAAACTCTGGAACTGAGCCGCAGTGGTCGCCGTGCCAGGCGTAAATGTGTAAACACCAGACGAGACCGACACGGTAATGCCGTTGGGAGGCGTTGACGCATAAATCAGCGTTACGCCGGGGGGTGGTGTGATTTTAGCAAAGTCATATTGTTCTGAGCCATCGGCATCGATGCGCGTTACCGTGATCGGTAGATTGATGGGCTGGTCTTCGTTGCCTGAACCCGAGCCAGAGATCGTGGGACCGTCGGCGACGGCCGCCACGGTGATTGTGTGCGTGCTTGACGCCGTTGAGGATGCCGCCGACTCGCCTTCTGTCGTTGTCTGGTCGACTTTGGTGATTGCGACGGAAACCGGAATATTCACGTCGCTGTGCAGTGGCGGTGTGAGTGTGAACGTCGCCAGCGTATCGCGGATGTCGTCTTCACTGCCGCTTGAAATCGTGAAGGTGCTGATACCGGCTGTGGTTGAGATGGCAACAGTCGCGCCGCCAACCGCCGTGTAGGCCACTGTTGCTGCCGACGGAATGTTGCCGAGCACGACCTGAGTGATTGCTTCCGACCCGTCAGTCTTGTCATTTTCTGTGATTGTGATGTCAGCGCCGAATGTGAGGCTTGTGTCCTCGTCAACGGTGCTGGCGCCCGTGACCGTGGGCATATCCGTGATCGGATGGACGGATACGGGAATGGCCGCTGTGAGATCTTTCTTCAGCAGCGTAACTTCGCCGCCAGACAACGTGCTTTCAATCGTGCCAACTCTCACGGTGACGTCGAAGTTCAGATCGCTGTCGGCTGGCGCTTGCACGCGGATGTTGTTGGCAAGAAACTGTTCAAATTGGGCCGCCGTTGTGGTGGCACCCGGTGTGAACGTAAAGCCGCCGGTAACTGTTGAAACAGTGGTTCCGAATGGTAGAGATGTGTAGGTGAGTGTGACACCTGCGGGTACAGTGATCGTCGCGAAATTGTAGCTTTCCGAGCCATCGGCATCGATGCGTGCCACTGTAATCGGAACTGAGATCGGCTGATCTTCATCGCCCGATGCGCTGCCGGAAATGGTGGGGCCGTCCGCGACAGCAGCCACGGTGACGATCATTGGTACGGTTTGCGTGTTTGTCACGCCTCCGATGTCCTCAGTCGTTGCAGCAATCGACAGCGTAATGTTCTGGTCGGTGTGCAGCGGTGGCGTGAGTGTCAATGTTGCGAGCGCATCGCGAATCTCTTGTTCGGTGCCGCCGTCGAGCATCACGGAGCCGCCGGCGCCCATTGTGATGGTGAGGGGTATGCCGCCGCCGACAGGCGTGTACGTGACGACGGTTCCAGCTGGGAACCCCGAGACGACCACTTCCGTCAGATCCTGCGTTAAGGGATCGAGCACCGTGATGACGAAATCGTCGCCGAAAGTAACGGGCGTATCTTCATCGGTTGCTTGGGCAGGCGCAACGATGTCGACCGGATCCGCCACTGGATTGACGACAACTGTGATCGGAGCAGACGCCGTTTCCTGATCGCCGTTGGATCCTTCTGTCGCAATCGCAACAATCGTCATGCCGCCAAACGTGCCGCTGCCGTTGGGTGGTGGCAGGAAGTAGACATTTCCCACCTGGGACAGTGTGATCGTGTATGTTTTGGTGCCGCCGGTGGCGAGCGTAAACGCATACTCGGTGCCAGCGCTGTTGGTCAGCTTGGCATCGGCGTTGACCCCACGGATTTCAATCCTGTGGGTCTCTGAGCCATCGAGGCTGTCGCCAAACGTCGCCGAAAGGTTATCCAGGTGAACAGGCGTGTCTTCGTCGGTTGTCTCGCTATCGCCCGCGGCTGTCACGGGATCCGCAACAGCTTCGACTTTGACCACATACGTGTGATGAACGGTTTCGCGATCGCGGTAGCCAGGAACGCGCGGGTCTGCCTTTGATTCAATCGAGGTCACTGCAACGTCAATCGAGATTTGACCGTGCAGGTCTTTTGGCGGGTCGAGTTTCAGTGACGCGAGCAGCGCTTGAATACTGGCAAGCGGGCCTTTGACTTCATAGCCGCCAGAAATCGGCGTTATATAGGCGTTAAACGCCGGGTCCCACGACAGTGTTGCGCCGGACGGAATGCCGGTGATGACGACTTTCTCGATTTCTTCGGAGCCGTCTTTGTCGCGCAGATCAACGGTGATGGGCACGCCCACAGGCGTATCTTCATCGGTTGAAGCAGAGCCCAAAACAATCGGTGCGTCGGCAACGGCAGCAACCGTCAGGTTGACCTTGCCGGTGACGGTTTGGCCGTTGCGTGGATCGGTGAAGCTGTAAGTGAAGGACGAGAAGCCGGAAAAGTTCGGAAGTGGCACGTACGTGAACGACCCATCCGGGTTGAGCACGACGGTGCCCTGGCGCGGGTCAATCGTGGTTTTGATATCGCGCAGGGGCAGGCCCGCTGCAGACGGATCAAAGATCTTGCCGCTGAACGTATTGTCTTCAACCAGGCTGAAGCTATCGCTGCCATCGGTCAGCGGTCCATAGACTTTGCCGCCGGAATACCGTGCTTCAAGAATTCCACTGTCGGTGTCGGGCGGATCGAAGGAAGCGCGGACGTAGTCGACATCACCCAAGAGCCAAAGGTGATCGATGCCCGAGCCAACGCCTGTTGCGGGTCCAATTTCGGGCCCATTGTCCCAGTTGGAGAGCTTTTCCCCATTGCGGCGGCCGATTTCCTCATCGCCGAGCCCCACAAGGTGGGAAAGGCCGGCGCCAACACCATTGACGATGGTTTGACCCTGTTCGCCGAATTCTCCGCGTTTGAGGTCATCGCGCCCCCATCGAGCCGTTTCGTCATTGACGGCTGAAAGCGGCGAGATCTGGGTGCCAAGTGGTTCGGCAATGAAACGCGTCTGGAACTGAGCCTGACCCATACCGCCAGCAGTGCTGTCGAAATGGCCATCAAGACCATCCGGAGTTTCATCGCGGCTCTCGATCATGTCAGCAGCGAGTTGACGGTAGCCGTCCGGAGAGGTGTTTCCAGCAATGATCCGGTTCAGAATCGCGACAAAGTTTTCGTTGTCTGAATTGATTGCATCGAGCAGCAGGCCTTTACCGCTGGGAATTGCCGCAACAAAGCCTTCGGTACCGATGAGATCGATCAATCCGCCGTTCGGGTAGCGCAAGCCCAGATGGCCGTCGCTGGTGAAGATGACTTTGACGCCATGTCGTGCGGCCGCATCCAGAATGGACTGCAGCCTCTCGTGATCGACAGCAATTTCGATGATTTCGCGCGCGGCTGGTGGGTGCAGCTGGAGCGAAGCTGCCGCGTCAGGCCCGCTTAACTCAGCCAGGTTGGTGTCGTGCAACTCGGCTACCGGAAACTCAGTCGAACGATCCATTACTCAACACCCCAAGCGTAACACATACAAAACGCTTGGCGGCACAGTCATCGTCCGCTGAAACCCAAGGACGTCAGTCCCTCAGGAATTCCGAACTAAGAAAAATATGCGGCCTGATGCGTTTTGATACACCTGAAATTGCAGGAAGATGGTGTATATGGTGTAAACGCAGCGCACGCGGGATATTAAAAAATGGCTAATCCCTAATGAGATGTGAATAGAATTCTTCGCCGGATTTATGGAAATGGCCCATATTCATTGAGCTTCGCTTCAGGGCGAATGCGCTTAAAAGAGATAAGCTATAAAATGGCATAAGTGATTTTCGCGGATTAATTCAAGTATAACACATTACGCAATTTTCTTCACACCGGTGCAGTCCACTTGTCGCGCAGGGTCACCAGTTCTTCCGCCGCGCTAGGGTGTAGTGCCATGGTGGCATCAAAGTCGGCTTTGGTTGCTCCCATGCGCATCGCGATCGCTGCCATTTGCACAATCTCGGCGGCGTCTGGGCCCAGTACGTGACAACCCAGGATGCGCCCAGTCGCCCCGTCGGCAATGAGCTTCATCATGGTGCGTTCATGTCGTCCGGCAAGCACATTCCGCATCGGCCGGAAGCGTGTTTTGTAGACATCAATCGAGCCGTGGGTTTCGCGTGCCGTTACTTCTGGCAAACCCACGGAGCCGATCTCTGGTGTCGTGAACACGGCTGAAGGAATGAGGTAATGATGGACGCGCACCGGCTTGCCGCCGAATACGCTGTCGGCAAAGGCATGACCTTCGCGAATAGCAACGGGCGTTAGATTGACTCGGTCTGTCACATCGCCTACGGCAAAGATGCCGGGTACATTTGTGCGCGAAAACTCATCGACTTTAATCTGGCCGCGTTCGCCCATTTCAACGCCGGTCGTTTCGAGCCCGAGGCCATTCGTGTTTGGAATACGGCCTATGGCCAGCATCACCTGAACTGATTCGACGGTGCTTCCCGAGTGAAGTCGTGTTCTTACTCCAGTGTCGCCTCTTTCAAGTGCAGCGATGCGGTCACTCAAAATGAATTCAACGCCGCGCTTTTCGAGAGCTAGCGTCACATCATCGCGAAGGTCGTCATCAAAGCCGCGCAGGACTTTTTCACCACGATAGATAAGTGAGACTTTGCTGCCGAGACCGGCAAAAATTGATGCGAACTCCATTGCGATATAACCGCCGCCCGCAATCAGAATGCTTTTGGGCAATACTGGGAGATGAAAGGCTTCATTCGACGAAATGGCAAGTGTGTGTCCGCCGATAGTGCGATCGATTTGAGGGCTGCCGCCGGTTGCAATCAGGATGTTGCGGGCCGTGATGCGTGTGCCATCAGAGAGCCGCACTGAGTCGGGACCGTCGAGCACGGCGCGGCTCGCGAGCGTTGTCACGCCATTGGAGGTGAGAGCCTGACGATACAGCGCTTCGAGGCGCGCGATTTCTTTGTCTTTGGCTTCGATGAGTGCCGGCCAATCGAAGGTTGGTTCCGGCACCGTCCATCCAAAGCCGCGCGCGTCTTCGAAGTCATCACGAAAACGGCTGGCATAGACCAGAAGTTTTTTGGGAACGCATCCGCGGATAACGCAGGTGCCGCCGAACCGGTATTCCTCGGCGATCGCAACTTTGGCCCCATATCCAGCCGCCACCCGTGCCGCCCGCACACCGCCCGAGCCCCCGCCGATGACGAACAGATCATAATCGAACGCAGTCATCTTGGGCAGTTCCGATCAGGATCGCAGGCTGGCGACTTGAGGTCTGGCGATTACTTCGTATCTTTGGCGTCCTTGAAATCTTTCATCATCTGCATGGCATACTTCTGCCCGATTGCCCCGCCTTCTTTCATCAGCTCCGGCATGAGCGTGATGAATTTCGCACCTGGACCCGACTTGTAGAATTCTGCGACGGCTTGCAATTCAGCGGCCGTAAACTTGGCGGCGTGAAGCGCGGCCATGTCGTCCATCATCTGCTGTTTATAGCCGCTGATTTTGCTCATGGCTTTGTCGAACGCATCGGCCACGGCTTTGGAATTCGGCCCATCGCCTGCGCTCGCTGTCACGTGTGTCCTAAGCATGCCGACCATTTTGTCGAAGTTTTTGCCAGCGCCCGTCACTTCCATCAGGTCTTTTGCGGCAGCAAGAGCCTCCCGATTTACTGCAGCAGCAACGGGCGGTGCTGCTGCCTCCTCTGCGCCGGCCGATGGCACTTTTGCGAATGCGACCACCGCGATGGCGCAGACCGTTAGCGCCGTGACATTTAATCGTGTGGCCGCGTTAAAAAACGTCATTTTGGAACCCTGATTGTGAGATTTCGTGAGCATATAAGTGGCTACTAGGAGATGCTGGCATCTTCGCCGTACTCGGCCTCAAGAACGGTTACGCCATCTGAGCCGGCCACGATCGCCGCGTCTGCAATTCCTAAGAATAAACCATTCTCGACCACACCGGGAATGAACTTCAGGGCCTCATCAAGGCTTTCAGGATCGTCGATGCGCCCGAAAGCGCAGTCGAAGATATAGTTACCGCCATCGGTGACGAAGGGCTCGCGATCCAAGCCCATGCGCATTTTTATCTCACCCTGGCAGCCAGCATCAGCTGCGAGCATTTCGATCATGTTGCGCGTGGCGGTCACACCAAAGCGGACGACCTCTACGGGCAACGGAAACTGTCCGAGCGTTGCAACTTGCTTGCTGCTGTCAGCGATTACGACCATGCGATCAGAGGCCGTCGCGACAATTTTCTCGCGCAAAAGTGCGCCGCCGCCGCCTTTGATCAGGCGTAGCATCCCATCGAATTCATCGGCACCGTCGATGGTGAGATCGAGAAACGGCGTATCGTCGAGGGTGGAGAGTGGAATGCCAAGCGCAGCTGCCTGCATGCGAGTCGCTTCAGATGTCGGCACGCAAATAACATTGAGGCCCTTCTTGACCTCGGCCCCGAGCAGGTCGACGAGTTTGGCGGCCGTTGTTCCCGTGCCCAGACCAAGCTTCATTCCGGGCTCAATAAATGCGAGAGCGCGCTTGGCAGCGGCAAACTTGAGGTCGGCAGATGTCATAACTCACCCTCCGCGCCCCCGGGCTCGGTGCTGCGAGGGGGAAACCTTTATGAATCGTAGTTCTCTCTAGGCCGTGGACGCAGGGCTTTCAAGGACGAGGCTTGCTGGCGTATGAGGGAGCGCGACTACGCGCCGTTCCGTACCTGATACGTGAGTGACCTATCGATGAGCAAGTTGGACGGAACAACGATTGTGTTCGATCTCGACGGCACGCTCGTTGACACCGCGCCTGATCTTATCCGGGCGGCGGACCACGCGCTCCACAGTATAGGCTTAGGCCCGTGTAACGGGGATAAACTGCGCAACAGTATCAGTTTCGGGGCGCGCCGCATGATCATCGATGCCCTGGTGGACGCGGGCGAGCTGC
>JANNXL010000402.1:0-3493 GCA_031409575.1 Hyphomicrobium sp. | reverse complement strand
CATATTCCCGAAGGCGTGCACTTCGTTGCAGGCCACCCCATTGCGGGCACCGAAAAATCCGGCCCCGACTCCGGCTTCGCGGAACTGTTCGATGGGCGCTGGTGCATCCTCACCCCGGAGCCGCATGCAGATGCCGCGGCCGTCGCCAAATTGCAGGCATTCTGGGAAGGGCTCGGTTCGAACGTCGAGATCATGACGCCCGACCACCACGACATGGTGCTCGCCATCACCAGTCACCTGCCGCATCTCATAGCCTACAACATTGTCAACACTGCCGCCCACCTTGAGCGCGTGACAGACAGCGAAGTGATCAAGTTTTCCGCTGGCGGCTTTCGCGATTTCACGCGCATCGCCGCGTCTGATCCGACCATGTGGCGCGACGTGTTCCTGACAAACAAAGACGCAGTTCTGGAAATGCTTGGACGCTTCTCGGAAGACCTCGCCAATCTGCAGCGCGCAATTCGCTTTGGTGACGGCGACACGTTGTTTAAGCAGTTCACAGACGCGCGGGCCATCCGCCGCGGCGTGATCGAGGCCGGTCAGGATACAGCCGCACCCAACTTTGGACGCAACGCAATCGCAGAGCCGGACAAAGGCAGCTTGAAGCCGAAGAGCTAGTTAAGTCTGGCAATCAGGAACTCCCTTTCCCATGAAGATCCTCGTCCTGCAGCATCTCGATGTCGAAACGCCGGGCAGTCTGCTCGATCTATTCAAGGCCGATGGCGCGACGTGGGATACGGTCGAACTTGATCGGGGCGAGACGATCCCCGATCTTAGACCCTACGACATGATGACCGTGATGGGCGGCCCGCAGGACGTGTGGCAGGAGGACGAGTTCCCCTGGTTCAAGGCCGAGAAGGCAGCGATCCGCGAGTATGTTGTCAACATGCAGCGGCCGTATCTTGGTCTGTGCCTGGGACACCAATTGCTCGCCGAAGCCATCGGCGGGACTGTCGGCAAGGCTGCTACCGGCGAAGTCGGCGTGATGACCGCAAGCAAGACGCCTGCAGGCCATGTCGATCCGCTGCTTGCCGGGCTTTCCGATCCCATGACTGTGCTCCAATGGCATGGTGCCGAAGTGCAATCCTTGCCCGAAAGCGCCGTGGTGCTCGCCTCATCTCCCGCCTGCGCCATTCAAGCCTTCCGCTATGGGCCCTGCGCCTACGGCCTGCAGTTTCACGTCGAGATTACGCAAGCGACTGTCGACGATTGGGCGGCGATCCCTGCTTATGCGTGCGCATTGGATAGTGCATTGGGAGAGGGTGCTGCTGCCCGTGTGCGCCGCGACGTATCGGATCGGTTGCCCGCATTCACTCACTACGCCGCAACCATCTGGCACAACTTCAAATCCACATGGCCGCGCACCGCGTGAGGCTGTCAAAGTTCAATGGCAAGGAACGGAGTGCGGCGGCCGTCGAGGTGGCATAAGCTGGTGTTCATGTGATGAAACAGTCTGGAGCCGAGCCATGCCCAGCGCAGCAAAAAAAGTACCCCGTGTCCTGCCCTTCGACGGCGCGGACTGTCTTTGGGAGGCTGTGCTCACTCGCGACAAAACCAAAGATGACAAATTCGTCTTCGCAGTTGTCACGACCGGCGTCTATTGTCGGCCCTCATGCAACGCGCGCGCCCCCAAACGCGAGAACGTGCGCTTTCACGCGACCTGCGCGGCAGCCGAGGCAGCTGGGTTTCGCGCCTGCAAGCGCTGCAGGCCAAATACAACAAGCCCCGATCAACAGCTCGCCGCCAAGATCGCTCGCGCTTGCCGCTATATCGAGACCGCAGAGGCACCCCCAACGCTCGATGACTTGGCTACCGCAGCGGGGCTCAGCACGTTCCACTTTCATCGCGTGTTCAAATCAGTCGCGGGCATAACACCCAAAGCCTATGCTGATGCTCACCGTCACAAGCGCATCCATCAAACGCTCGCCACAACGCCAACTGTCACGCAGGCATTGCTCGACTCCGGCTTCAATTCGAACAGCCGCTTCTACGCGACTTCGTCTCAGATGCTGGGAATGACACCGGCCGAGTTCAAAGCCGGCGGGGCGAATACGTCAATCACCTTCGCGACCGGCACATGCTCGCTTGGAGTTGTTCTTGTTGCATCAACGCCCATTGGGGTGTGCGCGGTTTTGATGGGCGACGACCGGGCGAGCTTGCAACACGATCTCAAACAACGGTTTCCAAAAGCAACGCTCCAGCGCGGCGACCGAAAATTCGGCAAACTTCTAGCGCGCGCGATTGCCAAGGTTGAAAATCCGGCTCAGGCAGACAGTCTGCCGCTCGATGTTCGCGGCACCGTGTTCCAACACAAAGTGTGGCGAGCATTACGCGAAATCCCATCCGGAACCACGATCAGCTACGCTGAACTCGCCAAACGCATCGGCAAACCCGGCGCCGTGCGGGCGGTCGCGAGCGCCTGCGGGGCAAACCCGGTTGCCGTGGTAATCCCTTGCCATCGCGTTGTCGGTAAGGATGGCGCGCTCTCGGGCTATCGCTGGGGCATCAACCGCAAGCGGCGGCTTTTGGAACGCGAACGCACCAGCCCAAAATCCAATACTTAATTGGCGGTGAGTCGAGATATGATTATTGAAACGCTCGGCGCTTTTGCTTTCACGACCTTGATAATCGAACTCACACCTGGACCAAACATGGCCTACCTCGCGGTCTTGAGTGCGAGCCAAGGGCGGCGCGCTGGTTTTGCGGCGACCCTTGGAATTGCCCTTGGCTTGTTGACAGTTGGCCTCGCGGCAGCCCTCGGCTTAGCGGCCATCATCGCGAACTCAGCCTTTCTCTATGAGGCACTCCGCTGGGGCGGCGTTGGCTATTTGTTGTGGCTGGCCTGGACGGGTTGGAACGACGCAAACGAAACATCGGCAGCCGCAACAGAGGTCGGCAACTCCGACGCCGCATATTTTCAACGCGGTCTGATCACCAACCTGCTCAACCCGAAAGCAGCGCTTTTCTATGTCGCAATCTTGCCAACATTCGTCGATAGTGCCCGCCCGCTTCTCTGGCAAACCGCTGGTCTATCGATCGTTTATGTGTCAATCGCAACCGCCATTCACGCAATGATCGTCACACTTGCTGCAACAGCAAGACCCTATTTAGAAGACCCCGATCGAAGCCGCAGCGCGCGGCGCGCGTTGTCATTGTTGCTTGCTGCTGTCGCGATGTGGCTCGCATTCAGCACCAAGCGATAGTCCGGCCCGGTCGCTTCCCATTCAAGGCACTTGCGATGCATCGGCCCGTCACGCTAGAGAGCCTCAAGGGCTGGCCGTTTTCGCCCTGGCACCTACGGGGCAAAGACACCCTCAAAACACCTGGTATGAACCCTTCATCTCACACATTCTGCATTGCACCCATGATGGATTGGTCGGACCGCCACTGCCGGTTCTTCCATCGCCTCCTGACGCGCCACGCGCTCGTCTATACCGAGATGGTGACGGCCGATGCGGTCATTCGAGGCAAGCGCGACCAGTTGCTTGGGTTC
>JANNXL010000401.1:0-1831 GCA_031409575.1 Hyphomicrobium sp. | reverse complement strand
TCGGTGGCGGGCTGGGTCGGCGACTTCGGGATTGGGAACGCGATGGCGAGGGGCGAGGCCGTCACAGCACCAGCATGGCTGAGGGAGAGGATCAGCAGGCCGGCGGCAACAGCGAAACAGGCAATGGCACCAACAACTGTCCAGCGGAACGGAGATCCCGTCGAGATTTGGTTGTGTGTGCTCATATCCATGTTTTGTTTTTCCACCCAGAAATCGTCGATCACGTTGAGACATTTGTAACTGATAAGGTCTCGTTAGTCTATTTCTTCAGAAAAACATGGATAACGGCCAATAACTCAAATTAATGAAGTCTTCACAAGTATTAATGATTGGTTAACAGGACAGAAAGCAGTTTTCCTGGTGCAATGCACTCGGGATCGAGCACGAGATCGAGTACAACCGGGCCGCTGGCGGATCTCGCCCGCTCGAAAGCCTCCTCAAAGTCTCGCAGCCGCTCGATGCGCTCGCCGTGTGCGCCGAAACTGCGGGCGAGGCTGGCAAAGTCCGGATTGATGAGCGTCGTGCCCATGACACGGCCGGGATAGGCCTGCTCCTGGTGCATGCGGATGGTGCCGTAGATTCCATTGTTGGCGACGAGGATGATGATATTCAGCCCGTATTGAACGGCGGTGGCAAGTTCAGGCAGCGTCATCATCAGGCACCCGTCACCGGCAACGCACACCACGGTGCGCTCAGGGTGTTCGAGCTTGGCGGCAATCGCCGCCGGCAAGCCATAGCCCATGGATCCGCAAGCCGGAGCCACGCTGGTACGATACGACTTGAACGTGAAGTGCCGGTGCAGAAATTGCGCGTAGTTTCCAGCGCCGTTGGTGATGATCGCGTCGTGGGGCAAGGCATCGGACAGCGTTCGTACAACCTGTGCAAGATCGACCGTGCCTTCCGCCGCAGGTGCCGGAGATACCACGGGCCGCTGAGACGCTTCAAAACCGGCTCGCAAATCGCGGCGCAACGCGGTCCACGGTTTTACGGCTGGCGGCTCAATGAAACGCAGGGCCTCGGCAAACGCGGCGGCACCTGAAACGATCCCCAGCTTCACACTGTGATTGCGCCCGATTTCGTCTGCACTCGGGTGAACGTGCACGAGCGCCTGACGCGGCACCGGGCTCTCAATCAGGGTGTTCGCGCCAGTTGTCACTTCGCCGAGAGGCGCGCCCGCAACAATCACCAGATCGGCAATCTTCAGGCCGCTTTTCAGCTTCTTGTCGAGGCCGAAACCCAGATGACCGACGTAGCTGGGATGCCGGTTGTCAAAGTAATCCTGACAGCGAAACGAGGCTGCGACCGGCACATCAAAGCGCAAGGCAAAGGCTTCCATCTGCGTTTTGACGCGCGCATTCCAACCCGGCCCTCCGACAATCATAAACGGGCTTTGCGCCTGCGCCAGTAGCGTTTCCAGCGTCGTCATAGCGTGCGGAGACGGCGCCGCCTCAACGGTTAGGCCCGGTTGAAGGATGCGCGCGTCAGATGCGCTATCAAGGATATCTTGCGGCAGGCCAACTACAACCGCTCCAGGCCTGCCGGAAGCAGCGGTATGGAAGGCGCGCACAAGGGTACGCGGGATGTCGCCGGTGTCACGAACGATCGCCGTCCATTTGGCGAGCCCCGAGAACAGCGCCGCTAGATCAATCTCCTGAAACGGACGCAAGTCCTCAAGGGCCGTCGGCGGCAAGCCAACCAGAAGGATGAGGGGGGTTTCGTCCTGTTGGGCCACATAGAGCCCGCTCGCAGCATTGGCCGTGCCTGGACCGCGCGTGACAAAGGCCACGCCGGGTTTTCCAGTCAGCTTGGCGGTCGCCTCCGCCATCATCGC
>JANNXL010000400.1:0-2720 GCA_031409575.1 Hyphomicrobium sp. | reverse complement strand
TGGTGGGCGGTACTGGGATCGAACCAGTGGCTTCCACCGTGTGAAGGTGGCACTCTACCGCTGAGTTAACCGCCCGCGAAAGAGCGGCGGATTTAATCACAAGCGGCCCATGAGGTCAATGTCGCCGGGCACAGTCTAAGTGAGTCAACGTGATGACGGTCCGCACCCGTTTTGCCCCGAGTCCGACAGGTTTTCTGCACATTGGCGGTGCCCGTACCGCGCTATTTTCGTGGGCCTATGCGCGGCGGCATGGCGGTACCTTTGTTCTCCGGATTGAAGACACGGATGTTGCGCGCTCAACACCTGAGGCGGTTCAGGCGATTCTTGACGGTATGCAATGGCTTGGCCTCGCGCATGACGAAGGCCCGTTCTATCAGATGCAGCGGATGGCGCGTTACCGTGAGGTGATTCAACAGATGCTGGATGCCGGCACTGCCTACCTCTGCTATATGTCAAAAGAAGATTTGGATAGCTTGCGGGCCGAGCAGGAAGTGCGCAAGGTAAAGCCGCGTTACGACGGACGCTGGCGACCGGAGGAGGGCAAGACTTTGCCTCCCGCACCTGTCGGCGTTGTTCCGGTGGTCCGCTTTCGTAACCCCAACGATGGCGTAGTGAGTTGGGACGATCAGGTCAAAGGAAAAATCGAGTTCGCCAACGCGGAACTCGACGATTTCATCATCGCGCGTGGTGATGGCACGCCGACCTACAATTTCTGCGTCGTGGTGGATGATTGGGACATGGCGATCACTCATGTGATTCGCGGCGACGATCACGTAAACAACACGCCACGCCAAATCAATTTGCTCCGAGCACTTGGCGCGCCAGTACCGGCGTATGCGCATCTGTCGATGATTCTCGGGGACGATGGACAGAAGTTATCCAAGCGCCACGGCGCGGTGTCGGTCATGCAATACGACGACGATGGTTATCTGCCCGAGGCCGTCTTGAACTATTTAGCCCGACTGGGTTGGTCACACGGCAACGAGGAAGTTTTCTCGATGGCGCAGTTCGTGGGGTGGTTTGACCTCAATCACGTCACCGCATCAGCGGCTCAGTTCAATACTGAAAAACTCAACTGGTTGAACGCGCATTACCTGAAGCTGGCCGATGACCAGCGACTGGCTGGTGAGATTCGCCGTCGCCTGAAAGCGAGCGGCGTCGATATTGAAGCAAGTCATGCCGATGCGGTCGGCATCGCCGCAATCAACAAGGATCGCGTTGGCAATCTCAACGAGTTGACTGATATCGCTCACTTGTTTTGCATCGCGCCGAGCGTTCCAGCTGAGTTGGCCTCGGTACATTTGACGGAGGCAGCGATAGCGGCATTGCGAGACTTGCGAACGCGGCTTCGGGATGCCGTTTGGACTGTCGCGGAGTTGTCGGCGGTGGTCAAGCAAACACTGGTGGCGACGGGCCTAAAAATGCCGCAGGTGGCAATCCCTTTGCGAGTCGCGCTGTTTGGTCAGACGCAGTCGGCCGCGATTGATAAAGTACTCGCGGTTCTTGGTCGCGAAGAAACACTCAAGCGGATTGATCGGGTGCTGTAGGCGCTGGGTTCTTGATAAAACGGTAGCGCTTCTCCACAGCGGTCGAGGCAATCGACCTAAGTGATAGCTGCGAATCTCCCCAACGTAGTAACAGCGAATTGTTTCCACCGCCCATAGCGCTGAGCAGTTCGACTTCGCTGGCACGATGACCCGTTTTGTCGCACACGTTATCCAGGAGTTTCGACAGGTCGCGGTCGGCAACTACACCGATCCCATGTTCACTTTCAAGCAAGAGCTTGCCTTGCTCATCCAGCATCACGGCCTGGAGAGAATTTAGTGGCAACCCGGTGTGGGTTTCCAATTGTGAATCCGCCCCGATCCGCACCACCCACGGCGTGTAATCCAGTGCCACAAATACCCGCTGCGGGCCGTTTTGCGCATACCAGTTACCCTGCGCGTCGGCGTCATAGTTTCGTCCCAGAAACGCCGCAAGACCGGCATGACGAACGATTTCGTCCTTGAGTCGCCACTGGCCGCGCTGATCAAGCCGCAGCCAGCCGAACACGGATGGCACGTCGGGCCACTTGGCCAGCGCCCGTGCAACGGAGTCATCCATCAGAGTTGTCTATTGCAGCGTTTTAGGCGGCGACAGGCACGCGGTAATCGGCAGTGATTTTTCCGACAGTCGCGATCTCGGCATCATGCGGCGGATCGCGAAAATCTTCCGCCAGAGATTCTGCCTCCCATTGACGCATCGCCGGGTGCTCGAGCATGTGGGCGAGATAATTGGCGGCGGCGCCAGACGGCGTGACCCCATAAGTACGGAATCGATAGACCACCGGTGCGAAAAAAGCGTCGACGGCAGTGAAATCCGCGCCTGCCAAGAAGGGTCCGCCAAAGCGGCTCAGCCCCTCGTTCCACAGCGCTTCAACGCGAACTATATCGGCCAGTAACTCGGGCGAACGCGAGGTAACAGCAACGCGCACACCAACGTTCATGCCATGCTGCCCGCGCAAGGCGCCAAAGCCGGAATGCATTTCCGCAGCGGCGCAACGCGCCCAAGCGCGGGCATCCGCATCAGTCGGCCAAACACCGGGGTGTCGCTCGGCAAGGTACTCGGTAATGGCAAGTGAATCCCATACAGTGGTCGCGTGGTCGATCAGGCAGGGGACTTTTCCCGCAGGTGAGAAGTCGCGAAATTCGGCGGTGGAATTGTCGTCAAAGCGATGCAGA
>JANNXL010000399.1:0-3840 GCA_031409575.1 Hyphomicrobium sp. | reverse complement strand
GGTACGGTGCCTTAACGCCTGCATCTAGCCCCACTAAGTGACGTTCGGATATTATCACATTGCGCGGAGATGCGGCTCAAAAAAGACCGGCCGGTTTGAGACCAGCAGATTTGGCGCTCGCGCAAGACAGGAAGCGGCGTCAACCGTCTGATAATCCAGTGTTAACTGTGACGAGTGGTTGCGGTGTGTGAGTCTTAATAAGTCTATTGAACAGTATTCAATTTTAGAGTATGAACGGTGTTCACATGGTTAGAGATGGTAGAGGTCAAGATGGTTTGAGTTCCACCGGACGTTCTAAGACCGGATGCAATCGGGGGGCAACGGCCTCGCGGTAACTGTCAAAATATCCCGGCAATTCTGACGCTAATCGCTGTCAGTTGAGCCGTTCTTTAACCAACATCGGGCGAATACTGCAGGATTGATCCGCGCCCATGTGTCAGCCGCACACCCCAACCCGGACGCCAGCCATGTTCAAGTCTTTGCTTTTAACCCGCCGCTTCGCACCGATTTTCTGGTGTCAATTTCTATCGGCGCTGAATGACAACTTCGTCAAGAATGCGCTGGTGATGCTTATTCTCTATCATCTCAACAGCGCCTATGGCGGCACGCTGGTGACGATGGCGGGCGCAGTTCTCATTGCGCCATTCTTTATTCTGTCAGCACTGGGCGGACAGCTGGCCGACCGCTTCGACAAGGCCGTAGTCGCGGAAAAACTGAAGCGCGCCGAAATCCCCGTCGCGCTGCTAGGCGGCGCCGGCTTCATTCTGCACTCAGTCCCGCTCCTATTTGTTGCACTGGCCTGCTACGGCATCATCGGCGCGCTGTTCGGCCCCATCAAATACGGCATCCTGCCGGTCCACCTCGAAACCAACGAATTGCCAGCCGGCAACGCGCTCGTTGAAGGCGCGACGTTCGCTGCCATCCTACTCGGCACCATCGGTGGCGGTCTCGCTTCATCAACAGACACTGGCAACGCGGTTTGGCTGATGGCTGCACTGTCGATTGGCATGGCTGTGCTGTGCTGGATCTCTGCCCGCATGATCCCGCCGACGGGAGAAGCCGAACCCACACTTGTTGTCGACCTCAACCCTGTCACGTCGACAGTGGCCTTGATCCGCGATCTCAAAGCAGACAACCGTCTGTGGATAGGCGGCCTCATCACAAGCTGGTTCTGGCTGGTCGGCGCCGTTGCGCTCTCGCTTCTGCCGACTCTCGTCAAAGACCGCATCGGCGGCACCGAAGGCGTCGCCACCATCGCGCTGATGATTTTCACGGTTGGTATTGCACTCGGCTCCGTGATGGCGGCGCGCGCCAGTACCCTGCGGCCTAACTTGGCGCTGGTTCCTGTTGGTGCGGCGTTGATGGGCGTGTTCTGCCTCGATCTGGCATGGACCGTCTCGGGAATGAACTCGGCCACCTCCGTCGTTGGGCCGGCAGAAATCTTCACCAGCCTCACGGGTCTGCGCTTTGGCTTTGATTTGTTCGGTCTCGCGGTGGCCGGCGGTCTGTTTATCGTGCCGTCGTTTGCCGCTGTGCAAGCGTGGGCGCCTAAGGAACGCAAATCGCGCGTCATCGCTGCGTGCAACGTATTGCAGGCAGCCTTTATGACGGTTGCGACGCTTGGCGTTGCGCTTCTGCAGTCTTATGACATCGGCTTTGGAACGCTGTTCCTCACGCTCGGCCTGGCCAATTTCGTTGCCATGGTTCTGGTGCTGCGCGCCTGGGGAAAGGAAGGCATCAAAGATCTCGGCGTGTTTCTGTTTAAGGCGCTCTACGGTCTCGAAGTGAAAGGTACGGAAAACCTGCCTCAGGCAGGCACCCGCGCCATCATCGCGCCCAATCACGTGAGCTTGCTCGATGCCTCAATGCTGCACGCGGTGATGCCGTCTCACGCCGCCTTCGCCATCGATACCGGCATGGCCAATACTTGGTGGGTGAAGCCGTTCCTCAAACTCGTCAATGCGCACGCTATCGATCCAACGAAGCCGCTCGGAACGCGCCAGCTTATTCATTCGGTCAAGAACGGCGAAACGCTCGTGATCTTCCCGGAGGGCCGTCTTACCACCACGGGCGGGTTGATGAAGGTATATGACGGCACCGCTATGATTGCCGACAAGGCAGACGCTGTGGTTGTGCCCGTGCGGATCGAAGGGCCGGAGCGCTCGCCGTTCGGCTATCTCACGGCCGCCCAGACCAAGAAAGTATGGTTCCCCAAAACCACCATCACCATTCTGCCGCCTGTGAAGCTGCCAGTCGACCAGAACCTCAAAGGCAGAGCCCGCCGTCAGGCCGCGGGGGCCGCCATGCAAGATCTCATGGTTGAAACGGCGGTGCGCACCACCAATCTCGATCAAACTCTATTTGAAGCGCTGGTGGACGCTAAGAACACACGCGACACCGGCAAGCCGATCTTAGAAGACGCGCTTGGCACGAAGTTGAAGTTCGGCAAGCTGATCCTGAGTGCACAGGTGCTTGGCGCAAAGCTGATCCCACTGGCTCCCGAGGGCGCGAGCGTCGGCGTGCTATTGCCCAACACGGCTGGCGTGGCCGTCACCTTCTTTGCCCTGCAAACGATTGGCCGCGTACCGGCAATGCTCAACTATTCGGCCGGTGCCACCAACATGCTGACCGCCTGCAAGGCATCTGGCGTGACAACCATTCTCACGTCGCGCAGTTTCATCGAGAAAGGCCGCCTGACAGACGTGCTGACCAAGCTGGAAGCCGAAAACAAGATCATCTATCTCGAAGACATCAAGAGCTCGATCACGCTGGGTGACAAGATCGCGGGCTGGCGGGCGGGCGACAAACCGCAAGTTGCGCGCGGCGCGAACGATCCCGCTGCGATCCTGTTCACGTCCGGCAGTGAAGGCACGCCGAAGGGTGTCGTGCTCAGCCACAAGAATATTCTGGCTAACGCATTCCAGTGCCTGCATCGCATCGCGGTAAATGGCTCGGACAAGGTATTCAACGTGATGCCGGTGTTCCACTCGTTCGGGCTGACAGGCGGCCTGATGATGCCACTCGTTGGCGGCGTGCCGGTGTTCCTCTATCCCTCGCCGCTGCACTATCGCATCGTGCCGGAACTCGTATACGGCACCAACTCCACCATCCTGTTCGGCACTGATACGTTCTTGAACGGCTACGCGCGGTCGGCGCACCCCTATGACTTCCATCGCGTGCGCCTCATCGTGTCGGGCGCGGAAGCGGTCAAGGATCGGACACGCCAGATCTACATGGAAAAGTTCGGGGTGCGCATTCTCGAAGGTTACGGAGTGACGGAAACGGCACCCGTGCTTGCGATCAACACTCCGCTCGCTAACAAGCAGGGCACAGTCGGCCGCTTGGCCCCGCTCATGGAAGCGCGCCTCGATCCGGTGCCCGGCATCACCGAGGGCGGGCGTCTCTATGTGCGCGGACCTAACGTGATGCTCGGCTACATGCGCGCTGAAAGCCCGGGCGTGCTTGAGCCGCCGCACGAAGGCTGGCACGACACGGGAGATATTGTGGCGATTGACGCGCAAGGCTTCATCACCATCAAGGGGCGCGCAAAACGCTTTGCCAAGATAGCTGGAGAAATGGTGTCGCTGTCGGCTGTCGAAGCCATGAGCGCCGAGATCTGGCCGAGTCTGATCACAGTGGTCGTTTCGGTACCCGATGCCCGAAAGGGCGAGCGGCTTGTTTTGATGACCACCGACGCCAGCTGCACGCGCGAGACATTCGCGAAGCATGCCAAGAGCCACGGAGCGCCCGAATTGATGGTACCCGCCGATATTCTAGTGGTCGGCTCCATCCCGCTGCTCGGCTCTGGAAAGCCGGATTATATGGCAGCCCTCGCGCTTG
>JANNXL010000398.1:0-9537 GCA_031409575.1 Hyphomicrobium sp. | reverse complement strand
CGCGCCCCTGTGGTGACCCACATGGTTTGGTACCGGGTCGGTGCCGCCGATGAGCCTAAGGGCGTGTCCGGCATCGCGCATTTTCTTGAGCACCTGATGTTCAAGTCGACCGACAAGATCCCCATGGGCGAGTTCTCGAAGATCGTTGCCAAACTCGGCGGCCAGGACAATGCCTTCACCGGTCACGATGTTACCAGCTACTTCCAGCGCATCTCCAAAGACCGGCTCGCAACCGTTATGGAAATGGAGGCCGACCGCATGGTCAACCTCAAGCTGACGGAAAAAGAAGTGCTGACCGAGCGCGACGTGATTTTGGAAGAGCGCCGCTCGCGCATTGAAAACAGCCCGGCTGCCATTCTCGACGAGCAAATGAATGCGATGCTCTATCTCTCGCATCCCTACGGCATTCCCGTCATTGGCTGGGAACACGAGATGGCAAAGCTGTCGCCCGCCAACGCCATGTCGTTTTACAAGCGCTACTACGCGCCCAATAATGCCATCCTGATTGTGGCCGGCGACGTTGAACCCAACGATGTAAAGGCGCTCGCTGAAAAGACCTATGGTCAGATCCCGGCAACACCGGGCTCCGTGCGCGACCCGCGCCCGGAAGATCCGCCACAGCGCGTGGCTCGCCGGCTGGAGTTGAAAGACCCGCGCGCCGGCAAGGCGTCTTTTCACCGCAACTATGTGGTGCCGAGTTACAGCACGGCCAAGCCCGGCGAGGCCGAAGCACTCGATTTGCTGATGAAGATCGCTGCCGATGGCCCCACCAGCCGCATCTATAAGAAGCTCGTGATTGAAGACCAATTGGCGTCTTCGGCGGGTGGCGGTTACGAAGGCTCGGGGCTAGATGGCACCAGCATCGCGCTTTATGCGGTAACGGCCGATGGCGTCGGCCTGGATAAGGTCGAAGCGGCCATCGATGCCACGCTTTCGGACATCATCAAGAACGGCGTGACCGCGGCCGAACTCGAACGCGCCAAGAATGGTTACATCGCCGAATACGTCTACGATAACGACAACCAGAACAACATGGCGCGGCGCTATGGCTGGGGCTTGGCTGTCGGGCGCACCGTCAAGCAAATCGAAAGCTGGCCGGACGACATCGCCAAGGTCACGTTAGCCGATGTCAAGAAAGTGGCAGGCCAGTACCTCGATATGCGCCGCTCGGTGACGGGGCTCCTGATCCCGGCATCGCCCGATGCCAGCGAACAAGTTGCCAAGCCGGCTCAGCCGGCGGTACCGGCCAACCGCAGCTAAATAAATCGCAGCTTTAGCGAATAGCATTTGTAAGGATCGCTCAATGCCCGCTACCAACACGCCGGTCCGGTCAAGGCTTGCGCGCGCCCCGCTCGCGCGTGTAGCACTTGCGGCAGTTGCCGCCTTCGGACTCCTTCCGTCATTCTCCATTCTTTCGAGCCCCGCACACGCCATGGAAATTCAGTCCGTCAAAAGTCCCGGTGGCCTTGAAGCCTGGCTGGTTGAAGAGCACGGCAACCCAGTGATGGCGTTGCGCTACTCGTTCGAAGGCGGCAACGCTCAAGATCCCGAGGGCAAGGATGGTGTTGCAAACTTCCTGACTGCCATGCTCGATGAAGGTGCTGGCGATCTTACGTCTGGTGAGTACCAGGAGCGCATGGAAGACATTGCCATGCGTATGAGCCACGATGACTCACGCGATGGCTTCTACGGTAACTTTGAAACACTCACCGTGCATCGCGACAAGGCCGTCGAGCTTTTGCGGCTTGCTATCAATGCTCCGCGGTTCGATGCCGATGCCATGGAACGCATTCGCAAGCAGCTTCTGGCAAACCTCGCCTATTCAGCGCGCGATCCCGACAAGGTTTCGGCCAAGGAATGGAATGCGCTCGCTTACGGCGCGCATCCCTATGGGCGCCCGGCACAGGGCACGGAAGCCTCGATCAATTCGATCACGAGTGCGGACCTGCAAGCATTCCGCAAGCGCACGTTCGCTAAGTCGAACCTAAAGATCGTAGCCGTTGGCGACATCAATGCGGCCGAACTCGGCAAGCTGATGGATGCCGTGTTCGGCGGCTTGCCTGAAAAGGCCGATCTGAAGCCCGTGCCGCCGGCCAAGCTGATTGCTGGCACGCAAAAGATGATTGAAATGGACGTGCCGCAGTCTGTCGCCACGTTCGGTTCAGCCGCCATGGCGCGCAAAGATCCGGACTTCATGACCGGCTTCGTGCTGAACCAGCTCGTCGGTGGCGGCGGTTTTGCTTCGCGTCTGATGGAAGAGGTGCGGGAAAAGCGCGGCCTTGCCTATTCAGTCTACAGCTATCTGTTGCCGATGCGGCAATCGTCGCTGCTTACAGGAGGCGTGGCGACGAAGAACGAGGCGATCGACGAGTCGCTGAAGGTGATCCGTGCGGAATTCAAGCGCATCGCCACCGAGGGCCCTACCGAAACGGAACTTGCCAACGCTAAGAGTTATCTCACGGGTTCATATGCGCTGCGCTTCGACAGCAACTCGAAAATCGCCAGCCAGCTTTTGGGGCTGCAGGAAGAAGGCTTCGGCGCTGACTACATCGACAAGCGCAATGGTCTAATCGAAGCGGTCACCATGGAAGACTGCAAACGGGTTGCCAAAACACTGTTTGATGAAAAAAACCTGATCATTACAGTGGTGGGCCGCCCGCCTGTTGCCAAAGCTGGCGACAAGGGTTGATCAACACAAATCCCGCTGCTACGGGGGTCTCATGAGTGAAACCCGCAGCAGCGGCCTCCGCACCGCACCCCGCATGATTCAGAACATTGACGGCTGCCTAGCACATGCGGCGGGTGAAAGACGGCTGCCGGAAGCCGCGTTGCAAGGCTGGCTCGGCCGCCTGCAGCCGGCTCTGGACGACCTGAAGCGGCGTCATGCCGATGGGTCGCTTGCCGTCCTGACCATCGCATCGGACAGCGCCGACATCGCCATCGCCGAAGCCGCCCTCGCAAAGTTGTGCCAAGGCGCGCGCACGCTGATTTTCTTCGGCACCGGCGGGTCAGGTCTTGGCGGGCAAACGCTGGCTCAGCTTGGCGGATGGAATTTGCCGGGCGTGACGCAAGGTGCACCGCATTCGCGACCGCGCACCCGCTTTTATGACAACCTGGACGCCACCACTCTGGCCGGCGCGCTGGAAGGCGTTGACCTGCCGGCCACACGCTTTGTGTTCACGTCCAAGTCGGGCGGCACAACCGAAACGCTCACGCAAGCCATCGTTACGATCTCAGCCCTGAAGGCGGCGGGCCTTGGCAGCAAAGTTCCTTCGATGCTTTTGGGGATCACGGAACCAGACATGCCAGGCCGCACCAACGGCTTGCGGGCACTGTTCTCAAGTCTCGGCATTCCGATGCTCGATCATCATACCGGAATTGGCGGGCGCTTTTCAGCGTTGACCAATGTCGGACTGCTGCCAGCCATGGCGCGCGGCCTTGATCCGCGAGCGATCCGTGCCGGCGCGCAAGGTGTGGTCGATGCGATGCTTGAGGCTTCGACGCCTGACGCAGTCGCGCCTGCGATTGGTGCGGCAACGATGGTCGGGCTTTCGAAGGATTGCGGCATTCGAACACTGGTCATGATGCCCTACAGCGACCGGCTGGGAAAATTCTCGGAATGGTACGTGCAGCTTTGGGCTGAAAGCCTCGGCAAAGGCGGTGAAGGCACCAGTCCCATTCCGGCACTCGGCCCCGTCGATCAGCACAGCCAATTGCAATTGTTCATGGACGGTCCGCCGGAAATTGCCATCACGCTCGTGCGCGTTGCAAGCCGCGGCACGGGCCCTGCTATTGATCCAGCCATGGCGGCCAAATCCGGCATGGACTTTCTTGGCGGCAAAACCATTGGAGATGTGGTCGACGCTCAATCGCACGCCGTTGCCGAAGCACTTATGAAAGCCGGCCGGGCGGTGCGCACCATCGATATCGACAAGCTGGACGAGCACGCCATCGGTGCGCTGCTCATGCACTTTATGCTTGAGACGATATTTGCCGGTGCACTTCTGAAACTCGACCCCTTCGATCAGCCTGCCGTCGAGCTGGCCAAGATCCTGACCAAAGAGCGGCTTTCGCAACGCTAAAAGGGTAACGTCACCCACAGGTCATCGTTTCTAATAGCCCCCAAAAGGCTGTGCCGAATCGCGCTTAGCGCTAGACTGGGAGATGCAGGGAGATAACCCAAAGTGGCCATCCGTCAGCTCAAGCCCGAAACAATCAATCGCATCGCTGCTGGCGAAGTGATCGAACGCCCTGCGAGCGTGATCAAAGAGCTTGTCGAAAACGCCCTTGACGCGGGAGCCCGCGAAATTGAAATCGTCACAGCTGCAGGAGGCCTCTCTCTCATCCGCGTCACCGACGATGGCTGCGGCATGGCCCCGGCCGATCTGGCGCTTTGCGTCGAGCGCCACGCAACGTCGAAACTTTCAGATGATGATCTGTTTGATATCCGGTCGCTCGGGTTTCGTGGCGAAGCGCTCCCTTCTATCGGCTCTATCGCCCAACTGTACGTCCAGTCGCGCTTGGCAGGAGCGCGCGAGGCCTTCGAAATCGGTGTCAATCGGGGCGAGAAATGCCCGCTCAAACCGGCAGCGCTGAATACCGGCACGCGCGTTGAAGTGCGGGAGTTGTTTTCTGCAACGCCTGCACGCTTGAAGTTTCTTAAATCTGAGCGCGCTGAAAACATGGCGACGTCGGAGATCGTCAAACGGCTGGCGATGGCGCATCCGGCCGTTGGCTTTAGTCTAACAACGGGCGAGCGCACGGGCCTGCGGTTGCCGCGCTGTGAGGCAACGAGCGAGGGCCTGTTGCAGCGGCTTGGCCGCATAATGGGCACTGATTTTCTCGCTGATGCGTTAGAGGTTTCCGGTGACCGCGATGGCGTGCGCCTCGCCGGCTATGCCGGATTGCCGACACTCCACCGGCCCGACGCCGGCCAGCAGTTCTTGTTCGTCAACGGCCGCCCGGTGAAAGACAAGGTGCTCGTCGGTGCTGTGCGCGCCGCCTATGGCGATCTGATCCCGCGCGGACGGTACCCGCTGCTCGCGCTGTTCGTATCGCTTGAACCATCAGATGTCGACGTGAATGTGCATCCCGCAAAATCGGAAGTGCGGTTCCGCGATGCAGGCCGTGTGCGGTCACTCATGATCGGCGCATTGCAATACGCACTTTCCGCGGCCGGGCATCGCGCCAGTGCACGCGGTGGTGCCGGTACTTTGGAAACGCTCGCACGGAGCCCGCAAGCACAACACACGTGGCCGTCCGCACCGTCCTATGGCGCGCCTTTCCCGCCTGGACTTGCCGAGGCCATGCAGGCCCCGTTTTCAGGTCTGTCCGAGCCCAGTGCAGACGCTCGGGCTGACACAACACCGCTCGATCCAGACCTGATCGACCGGCCACTCGGTGCAGCACGCGCTCAACTTCATGAAACGTATATCGTCGCGCAAACGCGCACGTCAGTGATCATCGTCGATCAGCACGCGGCGCACGAGCGGCTTGTTTATGAGCGCATGAAAGCAATGCTCGCCAATGGCGGCGTAGCGCGGCAAGGCCTCCTCATTCCGGAGATCGTTGACCTTGGTTCTGATGACGTGGAAGCGATCTTGGAAAAGCAGGAGGAACTCGCCGAACTTGGCCTTGTCCTCGAAGGCTTTGGCCAGGGCGCGATTGCCGTGCGCGAAACGCCCGCCTTGCTCGGAGATACGGACATCAAGGGGCTTGTAACCGACCTTGCCGCAGAGTTGCGCAGCGGCGGCCACGGCTTCGCACTGCGCGACAAACTCGAAGCAATCTGCTCGCGCATGGCCTGTCATGGCAGCGTGCGGGCCGGGCGCCGCCTCGCGCCGCAGGAAATGAATGCGCTCCTGCGCGAGATGGAAGCGACGCCGTTTTCGGGCCAGTGCAATCACGGCCGCCCGACGTACGTGGAATTAAAACTCAACGATATCGAACGGCTTTTCGGGCGGCGTTAAACTTTGTCAGAAACCTTACTCTACCTTCAATGCGATCAGTTTGCCGTCTTTCATGAGCGGGATGATCGCCAGCTTGTCGGCAGCGATGTAGCCCAAGTCAGCGCTGCCAGGTGAGAGCGGCATCAAAACTTTTGCTTCCCCGTCACGGCCGACTTTAAACAGCAATCCCGCCATCCAATCGGTCACGAGGTAGTTGTCTTTGTCGAGCGGCTCCAAGCCATCGAGGTTGCCGACTGGCTTGCCGTTGCCAAGCGCTTTGATCGACTTATCGGCCAAAGAAATCTCTAATAGATGCCCGGGAATTTTTGTGGTGAACCCATCCGTCATCACGCCCCAGCTTGCAACGATAAGCTTGTCGCCTTCGACGTAAAGCCCGTTGGGATTGATCAGCGCCGCATCATTCAGCCAAACTTCGAACTTGCGATCGGTCAGCCGCCAGATGGTGTTGGTGGCCATGTCCGACACGTAGACATTGCCATTTGCATCGGCGGCCACGTCGTTCAGGAATTTTGCATCCTTGCCTTCGTAGCGCGTCAGGATGGCACCGGTTTTTATGTCGATCTCGACGAGCTTATCTATGTCGGCTGCGTAAAGTTTGCCGCCAGAGATCGCCAAACCTTTGGGCGCATCCAGCCCGGTGACCCATTTCTGAATGAGCATTTTGCCGTCGAGCGAAACTTGAGAAATGTATCCGTTGCCGTCTTTGTCAGTCGGGTTGCCGTTCACGTTGGTCACATAGACCAAGTTCTCGGACTTAACGGGAAGGGCCGACTCGGGCGCTTCGAAGCCAGCGAGCTCCCAAATCTGAGAGGGTTCAGTGTCGCTCAAATTGTCGCAGGCGCTAACAATAAGGCCAGCGGCCAGGGTCAGTGCGGGCACTACAAATCGTCTTAAGGTCATCGGGTTCTCTCGTTCTTCGCACGTCTTGCGGCAGGCACCGCCAATCGCAGGACATATCACTCAAGTCTGAAGGCAGCTTTCAGGGGCGGGCTTATGACATGGCTCCGGAGCCGGGCAACAAATCATCGTGTTGCGCTGCATTCAAACTGGAGTACCCTGCCGCCATGCCGTTGTCATGCACTCATGACACACGCGCCGAACGTGTCGCGAAATCTAGCCGGGCCGGGGCCAACTCGCAATGGATTGGGACAAGCTGAGGATCTTTCACGCGGCGGCCGCTGCGGGAAGCTTCACCCATGCGGGTGACAGCCTGCACATGAGCCAGTCAGCTGTGTCGCGGCAGGTTTCGGCTTTGGAAAAAGACCTCAAGGTCTCGCTGTTTCATCGCCACGCGCGCGGCCTCGTGCTGACCGAGCAAGGCGATCTGCTGTATCGCACTGTCAGCGATGTCATCGGCAAGCTGCAAACCGCCGAGATGCTGCTCACCGACACGACCACGAAACCGTCAGGCGACATTAGGATTTCAGCACCTGTGGGCCTGGGCTCGGTTTGGGTGGCCGCACGCATCCGCGAATTTATCGATCTCTACCCGGAAATACGCGTCGAACTTATGCTGGATGATGAGCAGGTCGACATCGCAATGCGCGCCGGCGGTGTCGCCATTTGGACCCGGGAACCTGATCAGGCCGACTTGATCCGCCGGCCGCTGTTCGTTGCGAAAGTGCGTGCGCTGGCCTCTGCACAATACATTCGCCGGTTTGGCCAGCCGGAAACCTTGTCTGACCTCGACAACGGCCACCGCATTATTTCGTATTCCGGTCAGCCATCGCAGCACCTGCCGGCTATCAGCTGGCTTGAAACGGCGGGCCGCGAGGGCGAAGTGCCGCGCACACCCGCGTTCCGCGCCAATAGCGTTGTTGCCATCAAGAACGCAATTTTGGCGGGCGTCGGCATCGGCATGATCCCCGACTACATGGTGGAGGACGAGCCCGATTTTGTGCCCGTTCTCACGAAAACAGAGGACGAGCAGCCCTCCTTACCAATCCTTTTTGTTTACCCCGAAGAGTTGAAATCATCGAAGAAAGTTCAAGTGCTGCGTGACTTCCTGGTCGATAAGGCACGGCAATGGAAGGATTAATTGGCATTTGAGTGGTCCACCCGGGCACCCGCAGTTTTTGCTCACGCATCCGTGATCTGATGCGCTAGAACAGCGTTTAAGGGATATCCAGTTTCTCAACTGGCCGGTCATTTGCCATCACCGGCCTGACGAGCGACATGGTCAAACCTTACACTTCAAGGCTGGGCACCCTCGCCCAGCCTTTTTTATTGCCTTGCGCGCCACATCGGTGATGAAGAAGGTGCACCAGAACCCGTCTCTGCGGCGGAACGCCCGTCCGCCTCGTTTGCGAAGCAGGCGCGACGGCGCTATCTAGGGTCATGAATTGGTCTGCGTTTGCACACCTTCAACCCACCTGCACCTAAGGCACCGCATATTCATGGCCAAAACGCTCTACGACAAGATTTTTGACGACCATATCGTCGATCGCCAGCCGGACGGTACGTGCCTCCTCTACATTGACCGGCATCTCGTCCACGAGGTCACAAGCCCGCAGGCGTTCGAAGGGCTGCGCATGTCGGGCCGCAAGGTCCGCGCGCCGGAGAAGACACTCGCCGTGGTCGATCATAACGTGCCGACATCGGACCGCTCGAAGGGCATCGCCGACGACGACAGCCGCATCCAGGTCGAGACGCTGGCCAAGAACGCCAAAGACTTCGGCGTCGAATATTTCCACGAGCTCGATAAGCGTCAAGGCATCGTTCACGTTGTCGGCCCCGAGCAAGGCTTTACGCTGCCCGGCACAACGATCGTTTGCGGAGACAGCCATACCTCGACGCACGGCGCATTCGGCGCGCTCGCCCATGGCATCGGCACCAGCGAAGTCGAGCACGTACTCGCCACGCAAACGCTGATCCAGTCGAAGGCCAAGAATATGCGCGTCACCGTAGACGGCGCGCTGCCGCCGCATGTGACCGCGAAAGACATCATCCTCGCCATCATCGGCGAAATCGGCACGGCAGGTGGCACCGGCTCGGTCATCGAATACGCGGGCGAGGCCATCCGCGCACTGTCGATGGAAGGCCGCATGACGGTCTGCAATATGTCGATTGAAGGCGGCGCACGCGCAGGCATGATCGCGCCTGATGAGAAAACCTACGCTTACATCAAGGGCCGCCCGCGCGCACCCAAGGGAGCCGCCTGGGATGCCGCGATGGCGTACTGGCACACACTCTCAACAGACGACGGCGCGCACTTTGATCGCGAAGTGAAGTTGGATGCAGCCAAGCTCCCGCCCATCGTAACATGGGGCACAAGCCCCGAAGATGTGGTGTCGATTGCGGGCACCGTTCCCGATCCGGCCAAAGTGGCAAACGAGAACAAACGCGCTTCGATGCAGCGCGCGCTCGACTACATGGGCCTGAAGGCCGGCACCAAGATCACCGACATTCCGCTCGACGTAGTATGGATTGGCTCGTGCACAAATGGCCGCATGGAAGATCTGCGCGAAGTGGCGCGCATTGTGAAGGACAAGAAAATTTCGTCGCGCCTCGCCTACGCGATGATCGTGCCGGGCTCGGGCCTTGTCAAAGAACAAGCCGAAGCCGAGGG
>JANNXL010000397.1:0-2061 GCA_031409575.1 Hyphomicrobium sp. | reverse complement strand
CGCTTTTCGGCTTCCTCGATTTGCTTCAGATGCGCGTCGAGATCAGCCTCACTCGCCCACGCCGTGCCGTAAACGCGCTGCAGTTGCGGATTGTTGCTATCGCCGCGCCAATACGCGCCTGCGAAACGCTGCAGCTTGAAGGCTTTGCCGATGGCACCCGTCGAGGTCATGTGCGGACCACGGCACAGATCGAGCCATTCGCCTTGGTTATAAATCTTGAGAGTCTGATCTTCGGGGATCGCATCGACCAGTTCGATCTTGAACAGTTCGCCCTTGGCAAGGAAATGCGCCTTGGCCTTATCGCGGCTCCACTCTTGCTTCGTAAACGGCGCGTTCTTGGCGATGATCTCGTGCATCTTCTTTTCGATCTTCGCCATGTCGTCGGGCACGAACGGTTCGGCCTTGGCGAAGTCGTAGAAGAAACCGTTTTCGATCACGGGACCAATCGTCACCTGCGTGCCGGGCCACAGTGCCTGCACGGCTTCGGCCATTACGTGCGCTGCATCGTGGCGGATAAGTTCGAGGGCTGCCGCGTCGGTGCGGGCGACGAAGTTGATCGTCGCGTCGTTGCCGATGGGGTCTGAGAGATCGCTCAATACGCCATCGAGCTGCATGGCAACCGTGCGTTTGGCGAGAGAGGGAGAGATGCCCTTGGCGACGTCGTAGCCCGTGGTGCCGGTGGCAACCTTACGGCTTGCGCCATCGGGGAACGTCAGCGTGATCTCGCTCATCATCGTCTCCTCTTGCTCACTCGCCGCATACCAATGGGCGTAAGTCGATTTAGAGCCTGTAAATCGGCGATTTGGCGGGGCAAAGTCAAGCCCGCCCTGCGGCTTGCTTTAGCCACGTTGGAAATTCGGGATTGCCCGGCGGGGCTTGCGGCACCTAGGTTTAGGTCATTGCACTTTGAACTGTTGAGGCACCCATGCGAATTTTGATCGCGCTTTTCCTGGCTGTCGTGCTGCCCGTCGCACAGTGCGCCGCCGAGACTTGGGAAACCGTGAAGCCGGATGGTCTAGGCTTCTCCGTCGAGATTCCGGGAAAGCCAGAGTACACGGAAATGAATGATGACTTCGGCGACGGCAAGTCGGGCCTCATCCGGACATACGTCGTCAAGTCGCCGGCCGCCGCATTCGACGTCACAATCTTTGACCTTCCGGAAGGAGCGGTTGGACCAGACGATATCGAGCGGGTCCTGGACAACATGCGCGACCAAAGTATTCAAGGTGTGCGTGGACAGTTCAGAGCCGAAACCAAGATCGACATCGGCGGGCATAAGGCGCGCGATGTGACCGCCGATACCATGGGCATGGTTTGGCGGAGCAGACTGGTGATCGCCAGGAACAAAATCTATCAAATCGTTGCTATTGTCTCCAAGGCTGCCGAGACGTCGGAGACGACCGAGAAGTATCTGGCATCGTTCAAGCTGCTCGATGGCGCAGACGGTGACCCGAAAAAGTAAGTCGCGAGGACGTGCTGCTCGCTTCTGTCAAACGCGCGCTGCAAGAAAAGCCGCCGCCCGCACCAGATCGTCCGGCGTATCGATGTCGAGCAGCAGCGGGCCGTCCGCGATAGGAAACGGCATCGAGTCATCAGCATATCTTTGCAGCAGAGACTTGCCGCCCGCCGCTCCAGTCAAACCTGCGAGCTCCGCAAAGAACCTCTGCGGCCACAGCACGGGGTTACCCTGCACGCAGGCCGGTGATTGCGGGTAAATAATCGAGCGCGGTTCGGGAACGCGTTCGAAATGCTCAATCATCGCGGTCAAAAACTCCGGCGTCAGAAGCGGCATGTCACCCGGGATGATCAGCACGCCATCCACATCCTCGGTCAGCGCCCGCACACCGGTTGCAATCGAACCGCCCATGCCATCGGCCCAAGCAGGGTTATGGACGACCTGGAAGTGACGCGCATGTTCTGGGTCAGACCCGCAGGGTCTGACCCTGCAAGTAGCGCCCCTTCAAGCCGTTCCGCATCCCGGCCCGTCACAACGATGATGTGTGATACAGAGCTCCCCGCAATCGCACGTGCGGCGTGAACGATCAGCGGTACGCCGCCGAG
>JANNXL010000396.1:0-2246 GCA_031409575.1 Hyphomicrobium sp. | reverse complement strand
CAAAATGCACGGCCACCAAGCTGAGCAGCGTAGAGACCGACCCCCAGCATCGCGAGCACGTGATCGATGCCAAAGAGCGGGTGCATGAAGCCTGTTGTTAAACCGAGCTGGTCTGCGTGCCCTGGATGGGCCAACGCTGGCGTTGCCAGACAAATGTAGGAAACTGCAGCGATCGCCGTTTGCGTAACTTTTTTCATGCTGACGTCCTTCCTCATTTCATAACTTTGTCGCGGTGGCCGAGATGCCCATTGGCAATCAGCGTTCCAAGTGTGTCGAGCACGACGCGGCAGGCGAGTTGCGCGGTGTTGTCATTGACGTCGTATGGCGGTGAGACTTCAACCACTTCCATCCCACAAAGACCCTCAGCCGCGATTGTATGGATCATCTCGAAGGCCTCACGAGGCAGTAGCCCTCCCGGTTCAGGAGAGCCGGTGCCTGGCGCAAAGCCTGGATCAATGCTGTCGATGTCGAATGACAGGTAAACGGCTTTGCAACCCTCCCAGGCCATTTCAAGCGCGATCTCCGCGGCCTTCTTGGCGCCATGAACCTGCACGTCATTCATGGTAAGAACGCTTGTGCCGCGCCGCTTAGCAACTTCGGTTCCAGGGCGATTGCCGTACCAACCGCCAATTCCGATCTGCACAAGATTCTTCGGGTGGCAGTTTGGCAGTCCGACGTCGTGCATATGACTATGATCGCGGTGAGACGTGTGCGACCCCTCATGTGTGGTCCAGAACCAAGGCGTCGTATGCATGCGCTCGTCCATATCCTTTTCCTGGATATCGATATGACGATCGATGTGAATGATGCCGACGTTGCCATCGATGTGGGGTGCGATACCCCGCACATTGGGGAAGCCCAAGCTGTGATCGCCGCCACAGATGATTGGGAACACGCCCGATGTATAGATGTGCGAAACGGCCTTAGTGACCTGGTCGAACGTCTTTTCGATGTTTCCCGGAATGACGAAAATGTCGCCTGCATCGCAGAGGTTCAGCTCCTCGTAAATGTCGACGCCGCCATCGAACCAGTAGCCATCATAAAGTGCGGAGATGCGGCGCACTGCTTGCGGCCCGAAGCGCGTGCCGGGACGGTATGTCGTGGCGGAATCAAACGGTGCGCCGACAAAGGCGGCTTCATAGTTCCCTATCTTGCGTATGTCCTCACAGTAGGGTGCTTTCATAAATGTATTGATGCCTGCGAATGCTGGCTGATGACCGCGGCTGAAGAGCGAGATGTTCCGGTCTATTACAGAATCGGCCGCTTCTAACCCGTACTTGAGCGACTGCTTGACTTCTTCATCCTGCTTTTTCTGAGAGATTCGGCCAAGCGTTTCCATGGACTTGGCACCGTGGGTATGTTCGCGCTTCACACCATGGGATTTCCCATGAGCATGCACATGAGGGTGATCGGGACCCTTGCCCTTTTTTTCTCTGGCCAAATCGAACTCCCTCTCTCAAGCGTGAAACTTGCGAGAAGTATGACGCGGGCAGGGGTATTGAAATAGTCCGAAACCATCAATTGAAAGCATTAACGCCATCAATGGTGCAGCGCACGGCTAAGCCCGATGGCAGGCAGGCAACCAATGGTGATCAGTGCTTCAGTGTGCACCGCTGGCGAGTGCGATCTCCGATAACAGGAATTGGCATGCCAGCTTTCGGGGCGCCCGCGGGTTGGTGATCACGAAGACTGGCATTGAGGGTTGCTCACTGTGCGCGATGAGAGGCCATAACCGGCCTGACAGTGTATCGGGGGCAGCAAAACCTTCTGGCAGGAAACAAATGCCGACACCCAGTATTGCCAGCCGCTTTGCTTCATCCAAATGCTCGGAGAGACCAGCGACATGCTGGCCAAGGCCATGATGCGTTCTGAATTCTGTCAACAGGGCGGGTTCATCGGCACCCGTAAGCACGAAGGCCTCGTGTGCCAACGCCGAAGGATCCGAAAACGACTTCTCGTACAGAGGGTGACTGCGCCCGCAGTAAGGGCGATGCACTTCATCGAAAAGGAAATCGTACTTGAGATCGGAGCGAGGTGTGTTGCAAGGGGCAATCCCGATGTCGATCTCGTTGCGAAGAAGTGCGCCGGCAACAGAATCCCACGTCGTAACATCGATCAGAATTTCGGCCTTCGGGTGGCTCGCGTGAAACCGGGAGATAGCTGCGTCCAACCTTTCGCAAACAAGACTAGAAATGATTTGAATGGATATGCGGCCGCCTACCTCCTCGGACATATTAGTGATCTTC
>JANNXL010000395.1:0-7024 GCA_031409575.1 Hyphomicrobium sp. | reverse complement strand
TCAGTGAAGCGCCTTGAGATCTTCATCGTCTAATTCCCCTGCGTGTTCGTGAATGTCATGTTTCTTCGGCATTTTTGGCGACAACACACGGCAACACGTCTCACTGCAGTCACGTTCCTCACTCGGCGTTCGATTGGGCACGCAAAAGCCCTTGCCGGAGCGCTGCAAAGCGCGGCGGCCACACATTTGGGCGGCGACTGGAATGGGCTCGCGCCCGGTTGGAGGACGTAGGAGTGAGACGGTCGCCGGGAAAGACATTCCAACGCGATGACCGTGAGACGAAGCTATGACGATTCGAGGGGTCCGTCACGAGGTCTTGGGGGTGGTAGATGCTACCAGCTACTACATATAGCGGTGTTAGCAACTTGGGGAGGAAGGCCGTTGAAAGCCCGTTTTCATTGGGCGGGCCCGGTCTGAGGTGAAACAGGCCCTGTGCAAAACCCCGTCTTGCAGGTGTCTTCGGCCGGGCACGCATGGAGGCTATCGCGATTCCGGACACAAGGGTGTTGCTTTTGAGACGCTCTTATTGCGTGAGGTCGTGAAGTGTTGAAATCGAGAGGCGGTAAGTGGTCAGTCGTGAGTGGTGAAAAGGGTCGCGCAACGACCATACCGCGTGTGTGCTATTTGCTTGTTGTGCTATTTTACTGCTGCAATATCTGACCACTCACCACTCACCACTCACCACTCACCACTCACGAGGCCACATGAGCATTGTCAGCGAAATCTTCAGCTGGTGGGGTGGCAATACCTGGGGGACGCGCTGGACGACGTGGAGCACGGGCGCGGCGGTTGGCGAAGACAGCCAAGGCAACCGTTATTATCAGCAGCGTGCTGGCAAGGGCCGCGAAGGCCCGCTCGGCAAGCCACGCCGCTGGGTCATTTATAAAGACCTAGCCGAAGCGTCAAAGGTGCCGCCCGAATGGCATGGCTGGCTGCATCACACGCACGATACGCCGCCGGTGAATGATGGCTACGTCGCCAAGCCCTGGCAAAAGGAGCATAAAATGAACATGACCGGCACGCGCGACGCTTGGCGTCCGCAAGGCTCCATTCTTGCGTCCGGTCAGCGCCCCAAGGCGACGGGAGACTACAAGCCCTGGAAACCGGAGTAGACTCTTTGCTGGCTCGCGGGCTGCTCCGCTTGGCGGAGCCGGCCGCCGCTCGCGAAGCTTAGGCTAGAGTGCTGCCTCTTTTCCACTTGACGTCATCCCGGCCTTCCCCGGGATTTTGTTAAATTTAGTGATCGCACCTCGAGCAAAAATCGCCACTTTTATGCTGACACTGCTTCGGAATGAAAAGCCCCGGGACCAACATGACTAAATCGGCCCTCATCGCTCTCACGCTATGCGCTGCATCTCTCGCGAGCGCGGAAGCCGCGCACGCAGAGCGCATCGAAAATGGTGTGGCTGTTTTTTCTGCGCTCGACAAAGTGACAGCGACCATCAAAACGCTGACGGTGCCGCTCGGCGAGACCACCACGTTCGGTGCGCTGAAAGTGACGCCGCGCGTTTGCTATTCGCGACCCGCCACCGAGCAGCCGAAAACCACATCGTTCGTCCAAGTCGATGAAGTGCAACTCGACGGCAAACAGACCAGCGTCTTTTCCGGCTGGATGTTTGCCGAAAGCCCGGGTCTTAACGCGGTCGAGCATCCCGTGTTCGACGTTTGGCTAACGGGCTGCGAGAAGCCAAAGAATGCCGTGGCCGCAAAAGCGCTTCCCGTGCCCGGTGAGATGGCCGTGCCCGGCGCAGAAGGTGCCGCCGATCCTCCTGGCGATCCATTGGCTGGCGACCTGCCTAGGCGGCGTGTGAAGCGCTAGAGTGCCCACACAATGTTGAACTCATGACGCTTTCTCGCCGCCAAGCTTTGGGAGGGATCATTGCTGGCACCGCTGCGGGCACGGGGGGCAGGCCCGTCGCTGCCAATCCCGTGCCGCCAGCCGCTTCAAGCGGCCCCGACGGCGTGTGCGTTCTGTGGCCGCAACTTGATCAAGGTCCTTACTACTTTGATCCTAAACTGGTGCGCGCCGATATCAGCGATGGGCGCCCTGGCGCGCCGGTGCGGCTCATTCTTAAAATCATCGAGTTCGGCTCCTGCAAGCCGCTTGCCGGTGCGCGCATCGACATTTGGCACTGCGACGCCGGCGGGATTTATTCCGGCTACAGCGGACAAGGTGACAAGCGCGACACGTCTACCAAAGACCAGACGTACTTACGCGGCACGCAAATGACCTCCGCAGATGGCACTGTCATCTTCAATTCGATCTATCCAGGATGGTATCCCGGCCGCACACCGCACATTCACATCAAAGGATTCCTCGGTGGCAACACGGTCGTGACCGGTCAAGCGTTCTTTCCCGATGACGTGAGCGCGCGGGTGTACAGCGGCACCTCGCCGTACTTTGCGCGGCCCGTGCCCGACACGACAAACACCACTGACGGCATATTCAACGACGGTCAAATGGATGGCGGCGGAATTGTCTTCGCGCTCACCAGCGACGGCACTACGATGGCAGCAGCGCTAACCATCGCCATTGACCGGTCCGGCCAATCGGGCGGTACGCAGGGCTGGGGCGAAAAGCTGCGCGACTTGTTCGGCGGGCGGTGAGCCGTCACTTCTCCGGCGCAAAATACTTGAGTCCTGCTGTAGACAGCGCCCCGCCAACGACGCACGGAATGCCGAGTTGAACCTGCCCCATAACGCTCGCGGCCACGCACCCTAAGGCCAGCGCGGTCTGCCCGGCCTGGCCCCACTTATTATAGTTGCGGACACTCTCGGGACCCTTGGCACGCAGCTCATCAATCGAGGCCATGGCCTGTTTGCGAATGGCTGCTAGCTCCATGGTCTCGGCCGCCTCGATCACCTCATTGAGCGGCACGCGCACGTCGGGCTTTTCATGCCCGGCCAGGTCTTTAAGCTGGGCGAGCAACTCGGGATCGTGCGATGCATTTTGTGCCAGCGTCCATTTCGCCATGGCGCCAATCGTTACTTTCTCAACGTCGTCGCGGTTGTTTGACCAAACGAGGGCCGTAAAAATTCGCCGGATCGGTTCTGCCGAGCCAGTCGCGAAATAGTAGCCCCAGTTGATGTCGATGGCCTGCGAGTTGTTTTCAAATGGCAGGCCCTCAAGCGTCGGCTTGCCCTCGAACAGATATTTTTCGATCAGCACCGCGCGCGCCGGCATCCGTTCAACGAACTTGCCCATCAGCTCTTTCCAGTTGGGCAAACCCGAATAGGCAATGGCGCGGATTATAAGCACCTGATCTTCCGGCGAGAGCGGGAACAGCGCTGAAATGAGCCGTTCTGCATCGTCTGGGTTTGAACCAATCACACCCGCCAGAAAGCCGACGTAGACTCCCGCCTGATCGAGGTCTCTTGTTGCCCCCGTCGCGACCATCGCTCTGACCGCTTCTGGCAGGCGCTTGGGCTCACGGTTGCCGCGATAGCCGTTCATCCAGGCGAGCAGGTCTTCGTTCTTGGCAAAGGCGGGTGGGGCCTTTCGTGCCGCCGCTCTGTCGAGTTCGGCCTTGGTCGCGGCGCTCACAGTCACGGTCAGACTGGCAATCAGGAGTCCAACTGCACAAACGCAGCGCATGACGGACACTCCCGATCGCGGCATCTCAATAAAATCCCATGCTTGTAAAGACGTTAAAGCGCGCGTCCGGGATGGCGGTTTTGTGGCAATCGGTCCAACAACATCGTGAGCATTGGGCGCGCCCGCTTTCGTGGCGGCCGCAACACTGCTAGAGGCTACTCAACTTTGCTCGCAAGATTTGCCCTCTAGGAGCCTTCCCAAATGGCCCGGCCCGCGCCTCATTCTGACCAGGCTTCAAAGCAAGTCTATCTGTTTACCGCGGGGCGCACGGACGGGCGGGCCAGCATGACGGCGCTGCTCGGCGGCAAAGGTGCCAACCTCGCCGAGATGGCGAGTATCGGTTTGCCTGTGCCGCCGGGCTTCACGATCACTACGGAGGTTTGCGCTGCGTATCTCGCCGGCGGTGACGCGGTGGCGGTAACCCTCAAACCTGAAGTCGATGCCGCGCTCGCCGCGGTGGGTCAGGCCATGGGTATGCGCTTTGGCGATGATAAGAACCCGCTGTTGCTCGCGGTGAGGTCGGGCGCACAAGCCTCCATGCCCGGAATGATGGACACCATTCTCAATCTTGGTCTCAATGATCAAACCGTGAAGGGGCTGGCCGCTCGCACAGGCAACGCGCGCTTTGCTTACGACAGCTACCGGCGCTTTATCCAAATGTACGCCAACGTGGTGCTAGGGCTCGATAGCTACCTGTTTGAAGATCTGCTCGACAATTACAAAAACTTGAACGGGCTCGCCTTCGATACCGACCTGTCGCCGACTGACTGGATGGCAATTATCGAAGATTTCAAAGAGGCAATCCGCACAAACCTAGGTGAGCCGTTCCCCGAGGACACAACCGCGCAGTTGTGGGGTGCGATCGCCAGCGTCTTCCGCTCGTGGAATACGCCGCGCGCTATTGCTTATCGCCGCTCGCACGATATTCCGGACGATTGGGGCACCGCCGTCACCGTGCAGGCGATGGTGTTCGGCAACATGGGCGAGACAAGCGCCACGGGCGTCGCCTTCACCCGCAACCCTTCGACGGGTGCACGCGAGATTTACGGCGAATTCCTGGCCAATGCGCAAGGCGAAGACGTGGTCGCCGGCATCCGCACGCCGCAGCCATTGACAGAGGCAGGGCGATTGGCTCTGGGCGAGACCAGCCCGTCCCTCGAAACACTGATGCCGGTCGCGTTTGCCGAACTGGCCTCCATCTTCAAGGCGCTGGAGCGCCGCTACCGCGACATGCAGGACATCGAGTTCACCATCCAAGACGGCAAAGTGTTTATGCTGCAAACGCGCTCTGGCAAGCGTACCGCCGAAGCCTCTATCAAAATTGCCGTTGATATGGCGGGCGAAGGCATTCTTTCTCATGACGATGCCGTGCTGGCCGTCGATCCTTCGGCGCTCGGTCAACTGCTGCATCCAGCACTCGATCCCTTTGCCGAAAAGACCGTGATCGCCACAGGGCTGCCGGCATCGCCTGGGGCGGCATCCGGCGAAATCGTTTTTGATTCTGTCGTTGCCGAAGCCATCAAAGCACAAGGGCGCCGCGGCATTCTGGTGCGTGTTGAAACAAGCCCGGAAGACATCCACGGCATGTTTGCTTCGGCGGGTGTTTTGACGGCGCGCGGTGGCATGACGAGCCACGCAGCCGTTGTGGCACGCGGCATGGGGTTGCCGTGCGTATCGGGTGCTGGCGCACTCAAGATCGATGCCAAGGCTGGAGAAATGCGCGCCGGAACGCGTGTTTACAAAGCCGGTGACATCATCACCATTGATGGCTCCACAGGCCAGGTGATGGAGGGCCGCGTGCCCATGCGGCAGGCCAAACTATCAGATGATTTTGCAAGCCTCATCACCTGGGCCGACAACGCCCGGCGTTTGAAAGTGCGCGCCAATGCCGACACGCCGCGCGATGCCCGCCAAGCGCGCGAGTTCGGTGCCGAGGGCATCGGGTTATGCCGCACCGAACACATGTTCTTTGATGCAGAACGCATTCTTGCCATGCGCGAAATGATTTGCGCCAGCGACGAGCCTGGCCGCCGTGCTGCTCTTGCCAAAATACTACCGATGCAGCGTGCTGATTTTATCGAGTTGTTCGAGATTATGGGCGATCAGCCGGTTACCATCCGCTTGCTTGACCCGCCGTTGCATGAGTTTCTGCCGCGTCTCGATAACGAGCTGGAAAGCGTGGCCGCAGCGCTCAGAATGCCTGTTGCAAAACTCAAAACGCGCGTCGCTGAGCTTTCCGAGTTCAACCCGATGTTGGGCTTCCGCGGCTGCCGCCTAGGGGTGCGCTATCCAGAAATTGTCGAAATGCAGGCCGAGGCAATTTTTGAGGCGTGCGTCGCGGTCAAAAAGAAAGCCGGCGAATGCCCGGTGCCTGAGATCCTTATACCGTTCGTGGCCTACCGTCGCGAGTTCGATATCACGGCGGACGTTATCCGCGCCGTTGCCGCTAAAGTTGAAGCGAAAACTGGCGCACCGCTGAAATACGAAATCGGCACCATGATCGAGTTGCCGCGTGCGGCGCTCACAGCAGGGGAACTCGCCGCAGGTCCGAACGGCGCAAGCTTCTTTTCGTTCGTCACCAACGATCTGACGCAAACAGTACTGGGTCTGAGCCGCGACGATGCAGCACCCATTTTAAGCAATTATGCAGGTCGAGGGATATTCGAACGCGATCCGTTTGTCTCCATCGATCAATCAGGCGTCGGAGAATTGGTCCGCCTCGGCGTGCAGCGCGGGCGCGATGCGCGGCCTGGGCTCAAAGTTGGCATCTGCGGCGAGCACGGCGGAGATCCGGCTTCGATCGAGTTTTTCGAACAAGCTGGTCTCGACTATGTCTCGTGTTCGCCGTTCCGGGTACCAGTTGCAAGGCTCGCTGCAGCTCAAGCCGCCATCCGCGCCAAACGCGCGGGCCGTCCAGTTTAGCCAGCCGCTACAATATTCCTCCGTCACGCCCATCCAATTGATCGAGCGTTGGCCGGCGCGGCGGGGGTCCGGGATTCTTGGGAGAGAGGAGAAGCGCAATGAGAAGCGGCGGAACGAGGAAGCACCACGCCGCCCAAGACGAGTAGTCGCGATTCTTCCACGTTGCGATGAATGCCGCCAGGATAGAGCTCGCAAAGGCGGTGATGCCCCAAACGACAATTCCGGTGACCATAGCGGCAGGCTCCTTTTGCGGCCGGGACGGCCGTAAACAGCTTCCGCAGCTTAATTGGGGTGCCACTGCGGCGATTACAAGCAGACCCACGCGGTACGATGAAGCCTTTACAGTGGCCGGTTGCCGCAAAAGTGTCACCAGCAACCTTGGGTGCCGGGTGGATACAGACATCTGGGTCGTGCCAGACTAGGTTGCGGGCGTTACCCGGTGCAACGGAGCGAAAATGGTAGAGGCAGCCGTGAACTCAGCACCGCAACCGGCCGCCCTCATCATGT
>JANNXL010000394.1:0-4087 GCA_031409575.1 Hyphomicrobium sp. | reverse complement strand
ACGACGAAGCCGACAGCGCGGCCTTCAAACTGCATGGGCTTTGCGGCATTGGAAATTTCAAAGCCGGTGAGTTCAACGAGATCGCCTTTCTTCCAATTGATCTTGGCGTCCGCGACCTTGCGGCCTTCGGTGCGCAACAGGCGCACCACTTCGGTCAGCGGCGTATCGGACGCCACCTTGCGCGGCGCTTTGCGGTGGAGCGCCAGCTGCTGAGCCGTCCACACGTTCGCGTGCGCGTCGGTCCACGGCTCAAAGCATGAATGGTCAACTGCGTGCACCGTCAGGCTGTCGCCATGGAAATGGCAGACGCGCATGGTGTACTGGCGCAGAAACTGATTGCTGCCGGCCTCGGCCTTGCGGTCGATGACGGGCTCCGCCAGGATCTCCACCACGATGTGCGGTTTGCCAGCCCCCTTTACGTCCGTGCCTGCCCGCACGGTCAAGAGATCGCCCGCCTTGAAGGGGCACGCCTGCACCATGCGTGCGGCTTGGTCTTTTAGGGCAATGAGACACGCGCCCAACGGCAGGCTGGTGTGCGCTTCGGTGCCGGCGTTGTCTGCGTCCCCGCCCCCGCCCATGCTCGAAAGAAATGCTTCGATCGTTCCGGTCATTTATGCCTCGGATGCGTTGGAAAATATAAATAACATCAGCCCACGAGTTGCACGGCCGTCAGCAGATGGTCCGAAGGCATCTGCTCGTATCCGGACAAAGTCTCTCAACAGGCGCGAACTTTCTAGACTGACCGGTAAACTAGGCGGCGGTGTGATCGCATTACGGTGTCTGTGTGCTGTTTTTATCGCAAAACGATGCGTGAGCGCAGATTTGCAAAACGCTGCGCGGCGAAGTCTATGTTGACTTTAGAAAACCTAACCGCCGGTCATGCTCATGTGGCGGGCCACAGCCGGTTTAGCCCGGCGGCGATCGATGATGAAATCATGGCCCTTGGGTTTGCGTGAAATGGCTTCGTCAATCGCCGCGTTGAGCGCGGTGTTATCGTCGCTGGCGCGAAGTGGCGTCCGCAGATCCGCAGCATCGTCCTGACCGAGGCACATGTAAAGCGTGCCCGTGCACGTCAGGCGCACCCGGTTGCAGCTCTCGCAGAAATTGTGCGTCAGCGGTGTGATGAAGCCGAGGCGTCCGCCGGTTTCCGCCACGCGCACATAACGCGCCGGTCCGCCCGTGCGATGCGGAATGTCTTCGAGTGTGAAGCGCGCAGCCAGTCGAGAGCGCACCAGCGACAGCGGCAAATATTGATCGGTGCGGTCGCCTTCAATATCACCGAGCGGCATGGTTTCGATGAGAGTCAGATCCGCGCCGCGCCCATGGGCGAAGCGCATCAGGTCTTCAATCTCGTGTTCGTTGATGCCCTTCAACGCCACCGCATTGATCTTGATGGCAAGCCCGGCCTTCTCCGCTGCTGCAATGCCGTCAAGCACCACATTCAAATCGCCCCAGCGCGTGACGGCCTTGAACTTGTCAGCGTCGAGTGTGTCGAGCGAGACATTGACGCGGTGCACCCCACAGGCCTTCAGATCGGCTGCATATTTCGCCAGCTGGCTGCCATTGGTGGTGAGCGTGAGTTCGTCCAGCACGCCGGTTTCCAGGTGACGGCCGAGCGCCTTAAACAGCCATAGGATGTTTTTGCGCACCAGCGGCTCGCCGCCCGTGATGCGCAGCTTGCGCACGCCCTGGTGCACAAAGGCTGTGCACAGCCGGTCGAGCTCTTCGAGTGTGAGCAGGTCTTTTTTGGGCAGGAACGTCATGTGTTCCGACATGCAATAGGTGCAGCGGAAATCGCAGCGATCCGTGACGGAGACGCGCAAATATGAGACGTGACGCCCGAACGGATCGACGAGCGCCGGCGTTGCGGCTGCCGGAGCGGTTGCAGTCAAATTTACGTGCTGATTCACGCCGCCTCGCTGGAACCCAAAACTCAACGCACCTGTCATAGGCCTTCGCGGGCTCGATGGCAAAACCCGGGACCCAAATCAATCGTTCCAGCTAGTCTTGAAGGGAACCGGGAGGCAAGGTAGTCGTACCCTGTAAATAGTGGCTCGCCCGCCAAAAGAGAAGACCTGATCACAGGCCACCGCAACTGAACGCGCATTCCGAGACCTCCGGGGGATGACTGTATGGCAAGTATGACACCAGCGCCGTCAGGCGGGGCGGCAGCTGAAATGGGCTTTCTGGATCGCGCCCGCACCATTGCCACGCCCGGGTTCAATCGCTGGCTCGTGCCGCCGGCAGCGTTGTGCATCCATCTGTGCATCGGCATGGCGTATGGTTTCTCGGTGTTCTGGAAGCCGCTGCAAGCCGCCCTCATTGGGGCCGATGGCAAGCCGCTGGCCGAATGTTCAGCCGGTGCCGTGACGTTCGGCGAAAAGGCTGCTGGCACACTGAAAGCGCTTTCGGCAACGGACTGCAACTGGAGCCAATTCGACCTCGGCTGGATGTATACCTTCTTCTTCGTGCTGCTCGGTGTGTCGGCTGCTATCTGGGGCGGCTGGCTGGAGCGGGCCGGCCCGCGCAGGGCCGGTCTGGTGTCAACCGTCTGCTGGTGCGGCGGTCTGCTGATTTCAGCGTTCGGCGTTTACAGTCACCAGCTTTGGCTGATGTGGCTGGGCTCAGGAATCATCGGCGGCGTCGGCTTGGGACTGGGCTACATCTCGCCGGTCTCGACGCTCATCAAGTGGTTCCCCGACCGGCGCGGCATGGCAACAGGCATGGCCATTATGGGCTTTGGCGGCGGGGCCATGATTGGCTCGCCGCTCGCAACATTCCTCATGCTGCAATTCAAGACCGCGACGGACTCGGGTGTCTGGCAGACATTCGTTGCCATGGCGCTGATCTATCTTGTGTTCATGCTTGTTGGCTCGTTTGCCTATCGCGTGCCGCCTGCCGGATGGAAGCCGGAGGGCTGGAAGGCACCCGTTAATGGCAGCGCCATGGTCACGTCGAAAAACGTGCACCTCAACAACGCTCATAAGACCCCGCAGTTCTGGCTGCTATGGGTTATCTTGTGCATGAACGTGTCGGCCGGCATCGGCATTATCGGCTCGGCTTCGCCCATGCTGCAGGAGACATTCGGCGGCGCGCTGATCAGCAAAGGTGACCTTGGCTATCTCGATGTGTAGAAGGATGCGGGCCTCGTCGCAGCAGCCGCAGCGGTTGGTGCAGGCTTCGTCGGGCTCATCTCGCTGTTCAATATCTTCGGGCGCATCGTCTGGGCATCGTCGTCGGACGCGCTTGGCCGCAAGGTCACGTACTTCATTTTCTTCACGCTCGGTGCGGCGCTCTACGTGCTGGCTTCTTTTGGGGCCGACTGGAAGAGCCTGGCTGTGTTCGTTGCGTGCTTCTGTATCATTGCCTCCATGTATGGCGGGGGATTCGCAACAATCCCGGCTTATCTGGCCGATATGTTCGGCACCCAGTTTGTGGGGGCCATCCACGGCCGCTTGCTAACAGCCTGGTCAACCGCGGGCATCGTTGGGCCAGTGGTGGTGAACTACTTGCATGACACCCGTATTGCGTCTGGAGTTGCTCCGGGCGAGGTTTACGGTCCTATTTTCTACATCCTGGCGGGCATGCTGGTGGTGGGGTTCATTGCCAATCTGCTGGTGCGCCCGGTTAACCCCAAATGGCACATGACGGACGCTGAAGTGGCGGCCGAGCAATCGCGCCTCAACGCAAACACGGCCGTTGTCGAAGGCGGCTCGTTCGGCATTGGCACGGGCGGGCTCGATGGCAAGGCCGCACTGTTCTGGCTATTTGTTGGCGTGCCTCTTGCTTGGGGAATCTGGACCACCGTCGTCAAAGCCCTCGGCCTGTTCGCATAAGAGCTGACCCTCTGATCGCGAGCGCTCCCGGGGCGGAACGCCCAGGGCCATGCCGCATCGTGCGCTGCTGTTTGGGTTGATCCTCTGGGCCACGCTCGCGGTTCCCAGCGCGGATGGTTTTGCCCATCAACTGACCGCACCGCGAAATATTGGCGAAGCGGCGGCTCCGGCAGCTCCGCATCAGCACCATACCGCAAAACCAGAAAAGACATCTCAACGCCACGCCCGGCTCATCAGGCAAGACGAGCCGG
>JANNXL010000393.1:0-6034 GCA_031409575.1 Hyphomicrobium sp. | reverse complement strand
CCCGCCCTCGGAGCGCAAGGGCAAAGCGCGGCGCGAGAGCAGTTCAGCATCAAAAGTCAGCCAGGCCAATCAGGTTTTGTTCGAGGCGCTGCGGTCGCTGCGGTCGCGGCTGGCCTCGGAAGGCAAGGTTGCGCCCTATGTAATCTGTCACGATCGCACACTGATTGAGCTTGCCGAAAAGCGTCCCGCCACGGAAGACGCGCTGCACGGCATCACAGGGCTCGGCGCCAGCAAAGTGAAGCGCTACGGCAAAGCACTCCTTACAACGATCAACGGGTTCAAGCCCAATCCGCTTTTGAACAATCGGCTCTCGCCCAGTGTCAATCTCACGCTGGCCCTCCATCTACAGGGGTTGGACGCCGAGCGTATCGCTGCCGAGCGTGGCATTGAGCACGGCACCGTTTGGGGGCATTTTGCTGAGGCGATTGAAGCAGGGATACTGGAGGCTGGTCAGGTCATTGCCCTGGACGAGACGGAACTCGATGAGATCCACGCGGCATTTGAGTGCCTCAATACGCTAGAGACAGGCAAGCTCGGCCCCGCTCATGCGTCGCTCGGCGGGCGCTATGACTTCGGCCTTCTCAAGTGCGTGCTCGCTGAGTTGACGTAACCTTTTCAACGCAAACATTACGTTTTGAAAATGCCTCCTGAAACCAATTAACGCACAAAAAAAAGGAGCGCATAGGCGCTCCTGAGGACTGTGACCAAGTGGGGAAACACTGCTGGCATCGGTTTGCGCCAGACGCCAGCAGCTTCATTTACGTGACTTACGGGTATGCCGCTGGCGCGATGCCATGCTTCAGGCCCCAGTCATACCAGTTATCGACAGCCGTCCCGGTGAGCAGGATACCAATGCCGCCGGCGAGCGGGCACAGAACTGCAAACCACCAAGCCCAACGGTGAACCGACTCCATCGTAGCGTTGAAGCCCATCGTCCAGCGCCAGAACAAAGCAGCGCGTTCAGAGGCTGTGCCACGATCGGTGATCTGTTCAATTTCCCGCTCGCCGCCATACCGCGACACTGCAAGGATGGTGGCGCCGTGCATAGCGAACAGCAGTGCCGATCCGTACAGGAACACGATCGAGAGCATGTGGAACGGATTGTAGAATAAGTTCCCGTACGCCATCGAAAAGTTGTTCGTCCAATCCAAGTGCGAGAAGATACCGAATGGGACCGCTTCACTCCAGCTTCCCATCAGCAATGGGCGGATGAAGCCCAGAACCAAGTAAAGCCAAATTGCAGCTGCAAACGCCCACGGCACATGCGTTCCCATGCCCAGCGCACGGGCCCGGCGATACATGCGCACCCACCACAGCAGGATCGATGCTGTAAGGAAGAATCCGGCCATCAGCCACCACCCGCCTTCGTTCAGCGGAGGAATGCTCAAGCCATACTGCTTTGCGGGCGGATTGAGAGTTAGATAGAACAACTGACGCACGAACTGGATTGGATCCCAGTTCACCGACGCCAGCATGTTCAAGCCGATGATCTCAATTGCGATCACGCCGCAGACAAGAGACAACATCCCAACCGTGCCGAGATAGTACGGCCCCACCTGTGCGTCGCCGAAGCGGCCGAACAGATGATTGAAGTACGGCACGCCTTGACGCTGGCTGTCGCCCTGCGGCAGTGGCACACCAAGTTCAACGGGCGACCGGACCTGCAGTTGGGTAAAAATGTTCTGATACTGAGCCATCGTTTATACCCCCCTCGGTTCGGACCAGATCGGCAACTTGCCATACCAGCTCCACCAATCAGCCCACGCCTGACCTTCTGCCCAAAGCGGTCCGCTGATGATGATGCAAACAGCACTCCAGAAAACCGCTGAAAGTGCCAGCAACAGACCAAGCCTGTGAATGCCAAGAGTGCCGATCGAATAGCCAATCGCGTCACGGAAGAATGAGTTCTCATGCTCCGGTGTTTTGACGGTGCCGCCCTTGCCTGGGTTTGTAGCCGAAAGGACCAGACCTCCGTGCAAGGCGAGCGCAAGACACGTCGTGAAGAAGAACGTGATCGCAATCATATGCGCCGGATTGTAGTGAAAGTTGCCGTACGTATAACCCGTGTTCGATACCCAATCGAGATGACTGATAATACCGTAGGGGAACGCGTACGACCATGATCCCATCAGAATCGGCCGGAACACAACCAGTGTAACGTATGCGAAAATTGCAAAACTGAACGCGATCGGCACATGATAACCCATGCCGAGTTTGCGGCAGATTTCAACTTCGCGGAGCGCCCACGAACTGAAAGCCCCGATCGCACACACTGTAATTACCTGCCAAAGTCCACCTTCCAGCATCGGGGCAAACCCGAGGCCATATTTAGCGGCTGGCGGATTGATGCTTATCAGCCATGGATTCCATGTCGGACCCATAGCCGCCCCGTAAAGAATGAGGGCCACACCAACGACTGTGAAAAACGTCGTCAGCACCCCGAAAAAGCCTACGTAAAATGGCCCCACCCAGAAGTCGAATAAATCGCCTCCAAGCAGCGTGCCTCCGCGAACGCGGTATTTCCTTTCAAAGTTGAGCATCGCCATGGCTGATACCTCTGCTCAGTCGGCTTGCAGCCGGCTGCCTCCACTTTTGGCCAGTGTTGGACGTCTAATCTTTTGGCCCTAAGGCGTGAACCCGCGGGCTGCGAAAAGGCAAATTAGTGTTTCCGGGAACAGGCGAGGCCTGACACGCGGGTCAAGACCCGCCCGTTCCCGAGGATGCAAGCAATTAGCCCGCCTTCTTCTCGACCAGCGGGGCCGCAATCGGTGCGTTGAGGCTTGCTGCCTTCGCTGCACGCGGACCTTCGATCCAGTTGAACCGGTTTGTGCTCAGCAAGATGAAGTGAATGATGATTGCCAGAGCGAACAAAAATGTAGCCAATGCGACCATCGAACGCCGAGGATCCATTAGAAGCCAGATTCTCCACATGATAGAGCCTCCTATTTCTTAAGCTTTGAGTGAGGTCACGTAGTTGACGGCGTATTGAGCGCCATCGATGAGCGAAGCATAGCCCGTTACGCCCGGGAGCCATGGACGCCAGCTCCAGACCAGGAAGTGAGCGATGATCGCGATAACCGTGAACATGATGAAACCAGTCATGAACAGGCCGTGGAACTCTTTCGCTTCCTGAGCGGTCAGCCCCGATGCGGAGCCACTTCTCATATCAGCAGCCATAGTGGATGCCTCCTAAGTTGGCCTTTCGGCCGTTACCGCACACACCCTGCGCGGCCAGGTCAGCGTTGGGGCAACTCGCCTCAGCGCTGATATCCGCCCGGCACCGCCGGACGAAACTCTAGGCACCGCTTTCAGCCCATGAGGGCGTAAGCGGCACACGTATTTGCTGCATGGCGCGCCTGAGTCACCACCGAGCGGCGCGGCTGGTCGCCGTCGGCGTGGTGGACCCAATGCGCCGGCAAAATGCGTTCGACGAGGGCTGCCACGAAGAAGGCTGCAAACGCCGCCCAGAAGATCACCCGGAACTCGATCGTCTCCGTGCGCCGGTAGCGCGTCAGCGACTTGCTGCGGGTGTCATCGGTCCGCGACTGCGATTCCCGGTTTCCAAGTGCGATTGCCATGTCAGTGCCCTCCGTTGAGCGTGAATGCCTGGTTAGTCTGAGTCAAAGTTCTACTCAGCCGTGTCATGCGGCGTTCCCCTCAAAAACTGAGGCGCGCGACCGCACAACTCGCGTCATGGTAATGCGTTCTTCGCCAGCGTAGCGGGCTTCACGCTCAGCCGCATCGCGCAGGCGTTTAGCGGCTGAAATGCGCACCAGCACCGGCTGGGCTTCGAGAATTTCATCAAGGGTTGCCTTGGCATCATCGTCCCAAGGCAGTTGTTCGAGTATGCGCGTGGGCGTGGCATCGACTTTGTCGAGTTCCGTGCCGAGCGGAAGAATATTGAACAGCGCATCAAACAGCGCGTTGCACACTTCCTGCACCAGATAGGTCGCGCCCGCATAACCCATGAAGGGTGTGCCCGTGTGGCGCCGGATGATGGCACCGGGGAATGAGGCGGGAATGTACATGGCCCGGGCCGGACCCATTTCAGCCAAGTACATACGCTCGTTGTAGGACCCGAACATAATGAGCGGCGTCTTCTCGCGCACAGACTTGCGCACCAGCACATTGTCCGTCTTTGCTCCAGCGATGCGCGAGAATGCGAACGTGCACGGCAGACCCATTTCGGTTTCGAGGAAGTTGCGCACGCCGCGCGCATAAGTTTCGTTGGCGACGATTGCAAAGCTGGCCGTGCCAAAGAAGTCTTGTGTCACCGAGCGCCACAGATCCCACAGCGGCTTAATGGTGGTGTGCTTTTCTTTTTCGATGAAGGGCTCTGGATCGATGCCAAGAAGGTCACCAAGAGAGCGCAGGAATTTTGTGGTCGAGTGCAGTCCGATGGGGGCCTGCAGATAGGGCCGCTCAAGCGCTTCGCACAACATGCGGCCAAATTCGCGGTACATGCAGATGTTGACATCGGCATCAACTAACTTGCCGACGTCGGCCAAGTGACTGCCGAGCGGGAACACCATGTTGACTTCGGCCCCGATGCCTTCAACAAGGCGGCGGATCTCGGCCAAGTCTGACGGCATATTGAACGTGCCATAGATCGGCCCGATGAGATTGACTCGCGGCTTCTCGCCGGGCTGGCGTGGCTTGCGAGCCGGAACTTTCTTGCGGCCATATTCTTTCCAGAGCCAGAAGATCGCCCTGTTGGCACTCTGCCATTGATCTTCGTCGATGGTGCGCGGCAGGAAGCGCTGAATATTCGTGCCCTCAGGCGTTACGCCGCCGCCGATCATTTCGGAGATCGACCCGGTGACAACTACGCATGGTAGAGAAGGATCCAGCGTCTTGTGGGCGCGCTTCATAGCGCCTTCCGTGCCGGTCTTGCCCAGTTCTTCTTCGCCAAGCCCAGTCACCACGATGGGGAGTTCATGCGGCGGCAGGCCATCGGTGTAATGCAACACCGACGTGACCGGCAGGTTCTCACAGCCTACGGGGCCATCTATGATGACCTGCAACCCTTTGATGGCAGTGAACGCGTAAACCGCTCCCCAATATCCGCCAGCGCGATCGTGGTCGAGGACGAGCATTACATCATCTCCTCGGCTTTGCGCTTCTTGGCATCCTTTTCGAGGCGGCGTGTGTATTCAGCGCGGAACAGCGGCTTGTCTTCTGGTGTCGTTTCCCAGACGCCAGCCGTGTGCCCCGTGCCAACGCCTTCGAAGAACGACTTCATGGTGTCGAACCGGGCTTTGTTGGCCAGAGCTGCGTTGATGACTGTAGCGAGAGAGCCGGCACCTGCAGGCCCCATCAACGGACGCGCTGAAATGAGATTGGTGAAGTAGAGAGACGGAATGGCAAGCTGCTTGGCTTTTTGCACAACCGGCGTGGTGCCGATGGCAAGATCCGGCTCAAACTCGTGGATGGCCGCAAGGTCTTGTTCAAGCGATGCGCGATAGGCCACTTGCACGCCCTTGGCATCGAGCCATTCGCGATCAGGGTCCGACCAGCGCGTGCGCGGGCAGGCCGTGCCGACGTAGCGGACATCGGCGCCGCTTTCGATGAGCAACCGCGCGACAAGAAGTTCCGAACCTTCGTAGCCTGAAACCGTAATGCGGCCTTTGATCGGCATCTTCGCAAGCGCCGCCTTGATCACCGGCAGGACTTTATTCTTGGCGGCATCGATCTTTTCTTGCGCCACGCCACAGGTGGCACCAATCGCATCAAGCCAGGCCGCGGTTCCGTCATGACCGACAGGTGCCGAGCCCACGATGGGCCGCTTGGCGGCTTCGAATTCGCGGAAGGATGCCGTGTAAAACGGATGGATGGCGGCAACAGCGGCACAATCGAGCGCGCCGTAGAGTTCGCGCCATTCGCGTGTTGGCACCACAGGGCCAGCAGCCAAACCGAGCGGCTCGAGAAGCATGCCTATACCAACGGGATCAGCCGGGAACATTTCACCGACCAAAGCGATCGTTGGCTTAGAGCTGCGGCCACCCTTAGGGGCCTGAACAGGCCCTTTCTCGAC
>JANNXL010000392.1:0-8186 GCA_031409575.1 Hyphomicrobium sp. | reverse complement strand
CAAGCGCGGGCGCGCGGCGCGCGTGCTACCGGGGGCGCAAAGCCGCCAGACGTCCGTCGCCTTCAGCCCGGATGGTTCGAAGATCGCTGCTGCCGGCGAAGATGGAACCGTGCGCTTCTGGGCTGCACCAGGGCAGGCTGTTGCCACTCAGTAAAGATTGCGCTGTGTCAATCGGATGATAAGACGGAGCCGACCGTGCGCTCCTTCAAGAAAGCAAACATCCTGACCCGCTTGGAAAATCTCTCCGCAGCCCCGCCTATTCTCGAACGCGCTGGCACACTTCTCGCGAACTATGACGTGCTGTTCTGCGACGTCTGGGGCGTGGTGCACGATGGCCATGTCGCGTTCGCAGAAGCGGTCTTTGCGCTCGGTAAATTTCGTCAAGGCGGGGGCACCGTCGTTCTTGTCTCGAATGCGCCCGTGCCCCAGGCGCGCGTGGCGGCAATGCTCGATCAGCGCAAAGTGCCGCGCACGGCGTGGGATGCGATAGTTTCGTCCGGCGACATCGCACTGACCCATATTACTGAGCGCGGCTATGAACGCGTTTACGGTATCGGACCGCGCGATCGCGATGCGGCATTCTTTGCCGCTTCACCGGCAAAACTTGTGACGCTGGAAGCCGCTGAGGCGATCGTATGCACAGGCCTCACCGACGACATCAATGAAACGGCTGAGACCTACCGCGGGCTGCTTCAGCAAGCACTCTCACTCAAGCTGCCATTCGTGTGCGCCAATCCCGATCTTGTGGTCGATGTCGGCGGGCGGCATTACTGGTGTGCGGGTGCCATTGCCGACCTTTACGAGCACATGGGCGGCGAGGTGTTTTGGGCCGGTAAGCCACACAAATCCGCCTATGGCACCGCGCTTCGGACGGCTGAGAAGTTGCGCGGAGAAAACATCAGTTTGAATCGCGTGCTCGCCATCGGCGATGCCATACGGACAGACCTTGCAGCAGCGCGCAATTTTGGCGTCGAAGCAATTTTTGTCGCTTCCGGCATTCACCGGCATGAGGCGATGGAGAATGGTGAACTGTCGCAAGACAAGCTCAACAGCTTGTTCCCGCCCGGCACGCCTGGCGCGCTTGCTGCCATGACGGGTTTGAGATGGTAGCGCTCTTTGAGAAAAGGTTGCGAGGCTTCAGCCGGCCTTCCAACACGTTTGCGCCTCAGTGACTCCGGGCTACGGGCTGATCAAATCTGGTTCATTTAAAAATCGCGTCGATCTCGTGTGCCGCAAGGATGCGGTAGTGTCCCGCCGCAAGGTTGTCAGGCAGCGCTATTCCTCCAACCCGGTCGCGATGCAGGGCAATCACGTGATTGCCCAAAGCCGCGAACATGCGGCGTACCTGATGATAACGGCCTTCGGTTAGCGTGACGTGGACGACAGGTTCACTTGTATCGTTACCGGAAAGAGTTTCCATAACGGCGGGCAACAGCGGCTTGTCATCGCCATCCAGCATGAGCGTGCCCGACGCCAAAACTTCGGTTTCATCGCCGCGCAGCGGGCGGGCGAGCATGACGCGGTAGCGCTTGGCGACGTTGCTCTTGGGGGCGATCACGCGATGCAGCAGCGCGCCGTCATCGGTCAAGAGCAGCAATCCAGAAGTCTCTTTGTCAAGCCGTCCGATGGTTGAAATGGCCGGTTTGCGATCCCGCCAGCGCGGCGGCAGCAACTCATAAACAAGCGGTCCAGCTTCCTTATGGCTACAGGTGACTCCGAGCGGTTTGTGCAACATCAGCATCAGCCCAGGCGGGGGATCGAGCGCTGCCCCGGCGACTGTCAAGCGCTGGCTCAGTCCGGGTGTGATGGGAACGTGCAGATCCGCATCTTTGACCGGAACACCGTCATATGTGATGCGCCCCGCCTTCACGAGCGTTTGGATCTCTTTGCGCGAGCCATAACCCATGTTGGCCAGCAGGCGATCGAGACGCAGCGTTGGCGGTGCCGCGCTCATGCACGTTCCTTTGAGGTACGGGCTTTCTGAGACAGCGGTGCCTTATGGGCTGCATAGATTTTGAAGCCGTGGGCTTGTGCAATCTGATCCACCGAATGGAACAGCGGCTTCAAGGTTGCCTCGTAAGGCAGATGCCGGTTCGCGGTCAGCCACAACACGCCGCCCGGCCGCAACATGCTAGCTGCCTTTTGGATGAACGCCTGGCCCAGCAACGTGTCGTCTTCGCCCTCATCGTGAAACGGCGGGTTGGTGACGACAAAATCGAGGCCGGTTGGCAGCGTCTTCGTGGTTCGCACATCGGCCCACAGCGTGGTCACACCCTCGCCGGGTACATTGCGGCGCGCCATCTCCAAGGCGCGTTGATCGATGTCGATGAGAATCAGTTGCGGCTTGGCGGGACCTTGGCGAACGGCGCGGGCCAGTACACCGAACCCGCAACCAAGGTCCGCGCCGCGCCCTTCGAGCGGCGGCAGATGGTCGAGCAACAACTGACTTCCGGGATCAATCCGATCCCAATTGAACAGCCCCGGTTGCGACCACAGACCAAGCTCCGGAAGTACACGCGGTGCGCCATCTGCGATAGCTTCTTCAACGCCAGATAGCGTCCCGCTGCGCGTGGTGTGGAGGATCTGATGCTTGCGCTTGTGGCCCACATCAACGGTGCAGCCGAACGATTTCAATTCGTCCGCCAGCCTCATGCCGCCTTTGGTGTTGGTGGCCAACACCGTCAACTTTCCGCCAGGTGCCAGCGCCCGCAGAGCCAACGCCAAAACACAGCGGCGCTCGGCCGTACTTGCGGGAGCATACATCACGAAGCCGGCGCAACTCGCAGGCGGCATGTCTGCCAGCACCGATGCGCCCGGCACGCGCGGCGAACATTGCGTGCTTGTCTCGCAAAATTCGACGAGATCGCGCGGCACGGCGCCGTAGACGGCATAGGGGTGAGTAGTCATGGGTTTGGTTAGGCAGTTTTTTGATGCGGGGGAAGATAAAAACTGATCGGAGTCCTCAAACAAAAAACGGCGCCGGATGGTTTCGCCATCCAGCGCCACACTGTGTTGAGCTGCTCGCGCGCCTAATTGATCCCGCGCTGGATCTTCGCAGCGACAACGGTGTTCTGCAGCAGGCACGCGATGGTCATCGGGCCAACGCCGCCTGGAACAGGGGTGATAGCACCGGCCACTTCGGCGCATTCTTCATAAGCAACATCGCCCACGAGCTTGGTCTTGCCTTCAGCTCCCGGCACGCGATTGATGCCGACGTCGATGACAATGGCGCCTGGCTTGATCCAGTCGCGCTTGACGAGTTCGGGAATGCCAACGGCGGCGACCAGAATGTCAGCCGTGCGGCACATGCCCGGCAGGTCTTTCGTTTTCGAATGCGCAATCGTCACCGTGCAGCTTTCTCGCAAGAGAAGCGCCGCCATCGGTTTGCCGACGATGTTCGAACGGCCAATCACAACGGCATGCAACCCAGCAAGCGACGGTACAACGCTCTTTGCAAGAATGGCCGAACCCGTCGGCGTGCACGGCACCAGCGCGCGCTCGCCGATCCACAGACGGCCGACATTCACAGGATGGAAGCCATCGACGTCCTTGTCGGGATGGATGGCGTTCAGCACGCGCTCGGCGTTGACGTGCTTGGGCAAGGGCAACTGCACCAGAATGCCGTTGACCTCGGTATTGCGGTTGAGGCTTTCGACGAGGGCCAGGATGTCAGCTTCAGCCGTCTCGGCTGGCAACTTGTGCTCGATCGAGTTCATGCCAGCTTCAATCGTCTGCAGGCCCTTGTTCTTGACGTACACGCGGCTCGCCGGGTCTTCGCCCACGAGAACCACGGCCAAGCCTGGCGTGAAACCGTGCTTTGCGCGCAGATCGGCCACATCTTTGGCGACCTGGGCACGGACTTCGGCGGCAACGGCTTTGCCGTCAATTACGCGGGCTTTCATGGAGTGCAGTCCTCTGGCTTTTGGGATGGGTTGGATAGTTCAGGGCAGCGGATGCGGCGGAGTTAACGCAAAGGCAGCGTCAACGCATCCAACTTCGCCGTGAGAATAGCCTCGATTTCTGCAATTTCGCCAGAGATCGCGAACGATTTGACGCGCGACTTTGCGCCCGAAACCAAGGTGATCCGGCTGTTTGACAGCCCGAGCCAACCGGCTAATAGCGCCCGCACTGCAGCATTGGCGTCGCCATCCAACGGCACGGCCCTAACGCGCGCCCGAAGCGCGGGGCCATCGGCGCACACGTCGATGCCCTCGATGGCATCTTTGTAGGATTTCGGCGTCACTCGAACACGCACGACCAAGCAACCCTTTGACGTATGCCACGGCGTCGCGCGACCGAACGGCGAAGCCGTTTCGCGGCTGCTCACCCGAGCATACGTGCCAAGAACGGAATGAGGAAGCTTCGCACGCCTTCAAGGGCAACAAGCAGAACGATCGGCGAGATATCGACCGCGCCCAGGTTCGGCAAGGCCCGCCGGATGGGTGCTAAGAGCGGCTCTGTCACGGCGTTGAGTGCATGCCACAATGACTGGACGAAGTTGTTCCGCCCGTTGATGACGTTAAAAGCCAGCAGCCATCCCAGGATCACCACGGCGAGGACCACGTACACATAGAGAGAGATCAGGTATTGAAGAAAGCCAAGCAGTTCGATCATGAAATCCCCGCGGGCAGGAGTGGCGCTCTGGTGCCACCTGTATCGGCCCTGGGCTTAAGCTGCAAGGGCGGCATGGGCCTCTCTACAACCCATAGCGCGGCACCGGGTGCGCCCGTAACAGCAAACACGTCCTCAACCCTCAAATTCCGAAGTCGAATCGCGCTTGGCATCGCGGCCGGCATTGCCATCGTCGCCGTCTTCGTCGGCGTCACCATTTCCGCCGGCAATCGCGTAGCCGTCTCCAAGCCAGCGCGATAGATCGATGTCTTTACAGCGCTTGGAACAGAACGGCCGCGTTTCGTGCACGGTCTCGCCTTTGCAGATCGGGCAGCGCTGCTTGGTAGTTGAATTGCTCATACGGCGCATTCCTTCTACGCGGCGTCCGCCTCGGCAGCCCGCAGCCAATTGAAGTGAATGGGGAAGTTTTCGCTGAGCAGCAAGCTGGTCACTTCCGTCATGGGCAGTCCCACGACGTTCGTGTACGAGCCTTTGATGCGGTTGACGAAGCAGCCAGCTAACCCCTGGATCGCATAGCCCCCCGCCTTGCCGCGCCATTCGCGCGATGCAATGTAGGCTTCGATTTCCGACTTGCTCAGGTGCTTGAAGCGCACTTTGGTTTCGACAATGCGTGTGATGACGCGGTCTTGCGGCGTGATCAGGCAAACGCCGGTCCGAACCATGTGGCTCTTGCCCGAGAGCAATTGCAGAAACTTTGCCGCCTCTTCCATGTGCTGAGGTTTGCCAAACACTTTGCGGCCATAAGCAACAACGGTATCGGCAGCGAGCACGTAGGCGTTGGCGATATCGCGGTCATTCGCGATTTGATCACGGGCGGCTTCGGCTTTGCCGCGCGCAAGGCGCAACGCGAGCCCGCGCGGCATCTCGCCCATGCGCGGGTCTTCATTGATCGATGCGGGTCGCAAGGCATCGGGTTCCACACCCACTTGCGCCAGCAACGTGAGACGGCGCGGGCTTGCACTCGCCAGAACCAGGCGAGGCTTATGCACAATCGAGGCGTCTTTTCCGGCCTCGCGGGCCAGTTCAGTCCTCAGCGTTTCGCGGCGGGGGTTGTCGGTGCGCCCGAAGGCGGAAAAAAGCGCGGCCTTGGCTGACGTCATGCTGCGAGCGATCCAAAATGGCAAAGACCGGTGCCAGCCCATGCGGCGGCGCGTTGTGGGACGGACAATGCCGACGGGCCGGGGCAAAAGCAAGACAGTGCATTTACCAATGAAACCTAGCCCACAGGCGATCCGGTGCTTGGCGCTTGCCAAGATTTGCCGGTTGTGGAGTAGTCAGGACGATATTGCCGCCACCCGCCCGAGGCCTCATGATCTCCAAGGATGCCGCCGCCGAAATGCTTAGCCGCACGGCCCTGTTTGGCCCGCTGGAAGCAGAACACCGCCGTGCCGTTGTGCAGGAAATGCGCGAGATAGCTTTCGATGCGAACCAGGCGATTTTCGCCCGCGGCGACCCAGGCCGCGACATCTTCTTTGTCATGACAGGCCGGGTGAGGCTTTCTATTCTCACTCCAGAAGGCCGTGAACTGTCATTTGCTCATGCCGAGGCCGGTCAGATTTTCGGCGAGATTGCCGTGCTGGATGGCGGAATGCGGACCGCGGATGCCACAGCTGTGACGAAAGTGCAGAGCTTGGCTTTGTCCAAAGCCGCCCTGATGCGCCTCATTGAAACGCGCCCCAAGGTTGGCGAAGGCGTGATCAAGTTTTTATGCAACCGCGTTCGTGAGGCGGATCAGCAACTCGAAGGTATTGCGCTTTATCCAATCGAAGTGCGGCTCGCTCGTTTCTTTCTGGCTGCTGCCCGCCAAAAGACCGAGGGCAAGCCTGGCGCGACGGTGATCCTCGATCTGCCGATCTCGCAAAGCGAACTGGCTTTGCTGATCGGAGCCAGCCGCCCCAAGGTGAACGCCGCGCTGGCGATGCTGGAAGATGGCGGTGCGATTACACGCAGCGACGGCCGCTTCACTTGCGATCTCGAAGAACTTGAGGCGATCGCAGGCGCGTAAAGCGTATCGCGCCGTTGGCCAGTTTAGTCAGATCCTGTTGGCAAGCAGCGTCAAAAAATGATGGCCAGGAAGCGATGGCCAGAAAGCGGTAGCCAGAAGGCAGTAGAATGTCAGACCCGGCTCAAAATCAGTTTCGACTTGAGCCACTTGACGCTCAACCCGGGCCGGGCCGTCTAACGTGGTTGCGTTCGTGCTTCCAGACCACCGCTGGACAATGGCTGACTTGGCTTTCAGAGGCCGGCACCGAGGGCTATCCGCCCGAGGTCAAGCGGCGGTTGAAAATTCTCAACATGATCGCGTATCTCATCGCGCTCTCGACGCTCGTTTATGCCGTCCAGCATTCGTTTCTGAACTACGAAAAGTATAAGCCAGTTATCCTCATCAACTATGCCCTTGTGAGTTTGGCGGTCATCATTCCGCTGTCTCATCGCATCAACGAAATTGCCGGAGCGCTGCTGATCGTCGGCATTGAGTATCTGGCACAGGTTGGATTTGCGACATACCTCGGCCGCTCGACCGGCGTGCAACTTCATTTCTTTGTCGCCGCCGCCGCTCCGTTCGTGGTGCTGGGCCTGAAGCGCATGTGGCTTATCTTGCCCATTATTGGCGTCGGTCTCGTGCTGCACCTTTACTGCTGGTTCTGGTTCCCCAGATCGGAAGCCGTCATTGATGCTGAAACCGACCTGCTGAATTCAATCTATATTCAAGCCGTCATAACGACATTCGGCCTCATTGGAGCGTCGGTCTACTATGCTTTCCGCCTTGCTGAAAACGCCAAGGCCGAGACGGACGCGCTGTTACGCAACATCTTGCCAGGTTCCATCGTGGAGCGCTTGCAGGCACAGCCGACGCAAACCATTTCAGACACTTTCCCGGAAGCCTCCATTTTATTTGCTGACATCTCAGGCTTCGTGCCGCTGGCGCGCCGCCTTGGGGCTGCCCGCACCGTGGAACTGCTCAACCGGATGGTCTCAGATTTTGATACGATGGCCGAGCGCCATGGAATTGAGAAGATCAAAACAATTGGCGATGCCTACATGGCGGCCTCTGGATTGCCGGAACCATCTGTTGGCCATACGGCACGGCTTGCCGCAATGGCATACGAAATGCAAACGGCAATCGCGGGCCTGCGTACCGAACTTAAACTTGATCTCAATATGCGTATAGGGCTCGCGTCTGGCCCGGTTATGGCCGGCGTCATCGGGCGCCGGAAGTTCACCTACGATGTGTGGGGCGATGCCGTCAATTTAGCCGCCCGTCTCGAGGGTCTTTCCATACCGGGACGCATTCTTGTTTGTCCGCGCACGCACGCGCTGCTCGATGGCGCATTCACATTTGAAAATCATGGCGAGGTTCAGGTGAAGGGTATTGGTGCTATGCCGTCGTGGTTTTTGCTGGAACGCAAAGCGGTTTAGTTGGCGAGCCGTCAAACCGTCGGGCCGCCTTCAACCCCAAAGCGCGACTTGATCTTTTGAAACAATGTGTCGCGCACATGGCGATACCGGTTGGCAGCCTCCTGCCGGATCACGCCGGCCGCTGGCAGCGTCGC
>JANNXL010000391.1:0-2533 GCA_031409575.1 Hyphomicrobium sp. | reverse complement strand
GCCGCGCGCCACCATGAAGCCGTCGCCGGCCGCGATGATGGCGTCGATGTCGTCGATGGCCGACGGCTTTTCAATCTTGGCCAGCACGGCAGCGCGGCCATCAATGATAGCCTTGGCTTCAATGATGTCCTGCGCGCGTTGCACGAAGCTGAGCGCGATCCAATCAGCGCCAAGTTCGAGCGCACAATCGAGGTCGGCGCGGTCTTTGGTGGTCAGCGCGCTCATGGGCAGCAGCGTATCAGGCAGGCTGATACCTTTGCGGCTGGCCAGCGCACCGCCCGTGACGACTTCGGCGGTGATGCGGTCGGCCTTCGTTTCCGTGACGCGCATGCGGATCTTGCCATCGTCGAGCAAGAGATTGTGGCCCGCCTGAACGCCAGAAAAAATCTGCGGGTGGGGGAGGAACACGCGGTTTGCAGAGCCCGGCGTCTTCTCATCGCGATCGAAATGAAAGCTGGTGCCTTCGGTGACGAACACGCGGCCGCCCTGAAATTCGCCGAGACGCAGCTTGGGGCCCTGCAAATCGCACAGAACGCCAATCGAGTGACGGTGACGGGCGGCGATGGTGCGCACGGCCGACATAAGCTCGCGCGCACCCTCGTGCGTGGAATGGCTCATGTTGATGCGGAAGACGTCGACGCCAGCTTCAAACAGGCGCTGGATCATTTCGGGGGAAGACGACGCTGGCCCGAGCGTCGCAACAATCTTCACCCTGCGATTTCTCTTCATTGTGTCTTGCCGCTCCCGGGCTCAGGATCGGTGAGGCGAACGGTCCATTCCTTCGCATCACCGGTATTCACTTCAAAAAATCCCGAGCGCTTCAAGCCGCGTTTCGAGCAATCCTGGACACCGCGGATCACGAACGATTTGTCATCCGTGCACATGAAGTTGGTGCCGGCCCATTCTCCGCCGCGGTCATAGTCAATCGCGTGGACGTAGATGAACTGGCTTGGCACGGTGCCCTTTAGGAGCGTTTCGCACGTTTGAGACGAGATCGTCCACCACCCTTCTGTCGCCCAGCCCTCCGCGTCCTGGTAGCCAATCGATACGCCGATGCGGCTGGAGGTCGAATTGCACAGTTTGATGTCCGCAAGGGCAGGGGCCGTGGAGAGAGCGAGAACGGTCATGCTTGCCGCAATTGCAGGCCCAGCGCGCAGAAACACCCTGCTGCGAATGGAGCAGCTGCGCGGATGAGGGCTTGTCTGTGGTGAAGAGGCGGGCAGGGCGGGCCTCACGGCGTTGGCAGTATTGAAAAGACAGACATATGTAACCGCTTGTCTTGGGCACGAAAACGGCGGCATTAGGAATGCCGCGTGCGTCGTGGTCACCATTGCATCCAAAACGGGGCACGGCAGTGCGCACGGGCCGCCCGCTCAAGTTCCATTGTAAGCGATTCAATCTCACATGCCCCGCGCTCCATTGTTTGAAATGCACGCTGGTCTGGGGAAAGAAAACGCCTATGCAACTTTAGCAGGGTCAATTCAATCGGGTGTTCTGATCCTGTGCGACCATGCGTCCAAGGCGCTGCCAGCAGCCTACGGTTCGCTTGGCCTGCATCCCGCGCAACTCGAACGGCACATTGCCTGGGACATTGGGGCAGCGGGCGTCGCAGAAAGCCTCGCGGGAATGTTGGGTGCCCCCGCCGTTCTCACCTGCTGGTCACGCCTGCTCATCGATTGCAATCGCGGCCTCGATGACCCGACACTGATCATGCGCCTGTCCGATGGGGCGATTGTTCCCGGCAACCGGTCGCTGACGCACGGCGAGCGCGCGCATCGCATTGCCACTTACTATGAACCCTATCACAGTGAGATTTGCAGCCACGCCGATGCAGCGCTGGCCGCGGGAGAGCCGCCCGTACTGGTCTCGATCCACAGCTATACGCCATGCTGGAAGGGCACCATGCGTCCATGGCACTGCGGAATTCTCTGGGACAAGGATCCTCGGCTTGCGGACGTGCTCTTACAGGGGCTTCGGCAGGACCGCGATCTCGTGGCCGGCGATAATGAACCCTACAGCGGCCGTCTCAGAGGCGATTGCCTTTGGCAGCATGGCATTCAGCGCGGGCTGGCACATGCGATCATCGAGATACGCCAGGATCTGATAGAGCATTCGCACGGCCAGCGGGACTGGGCGAGCCGCATCGCGGAGATCTTGACGGCAGCGCTTGCACATCGTGAAACGCGCCGCCATTTGCAGACAGTGAAGTTTCATGGGTCCCACACCGTTTGACCCCAACGTCCAAACCGCAACACGCGAGTAGAAATCATGGATGACCAAACAAAAACTGAAATCGAAGCGGCTGCCTTTCGCCGCTTGCTGGCGCATCTCAACACGCGCAGCGATGTGCAGAACATCGACATGATGAATTTGGCCGGCTTTTGCCGTAACTGCCTGTCGAATTGGATGCAGGATGCCGCCAGCGCCAAGGGCATTGTGCTGACCAAAAATGAGTCGCGCGAACTCGTTTACGGGATGCCTTATGCGCAATGGCAGGCGTTGCACCAAAAAGAGGCCTCAGCCGAAGCTGTCA
>JANNXL010000390.1:0-3782 GCA_031409575.1 Hyphomicrobium sp. | reverse complement strand
TGGCACCATCCGGTGTCAGGCTTCGAAGAAGGTGAACTCGCCGCGTCCACCGATCACCACGAGCTCGTGGTCAGAGAGGAAGTGCACGCCCGACACGATCGCCGAATTACCAGACCCGACATCGAGCTCCTGGATCACCTGTCTGTCGCGCGAGTCGAGGAGGACCACGCTGCTCTCCTGCGTCGCAACCGCGAGGATTGGCAGGCTCGGGGCAAGGGCGCAGGCGTGGTAGTCTGGAACACCTAGATGTTCGGCGAGTTCCTCGTGCGCGGCCTTCTTGAGCTTCGACGGATCAAAGACGAACCGGCGGATGCACTCGTCATCCGCGACGTTTAGCAGTTGCGCACGGATGCCTGCAGCCGTCTTGAATAGGCGCTTCGGGAGAAGTTCCCGATTTTTGCTTTTGGCTTGTGCACCCACTGGCGTGCTGGCCCGCGCTGTAACACAGTGCGGTCAGCGGGTTAGTGAACATTTGTGGTGGCTTGCAGAAGCCAATTGCCAACCTTGGTCCCGACGGTATGTGAGCCAAGTTACAGACGATCATCGCACGGACGCACACTCTCGAATTGCAATGTTGCAACGTTCGTTTGAAAACTTTCGAGGGAAGAGCCTCCATGAAAAAAACAATTGATAACAGAGGTGCGTCGTCCGCTTGCGGCACACGGCGTTGGGCAGCATCGCAGGGTTTGGCGATGCTGATAGCGTGGTCAATGCTCTTGTTCTTAGCGATTGGTGTTGGGGCACCCGCGTCCTGGGCGGCCGATCCTGAATTCGGCGGGACCTGCGCCATGGGGCTCGCCGAAGGCAAGCGCATCAAAACCGATTGCAAGATCAATTGGTCTGACAAGGATGGCAAGATCTACTGCTTCGGCAATGAAGATTCGAAGACCACGTTCCTGAAAGACCCAGCCGCCAACCTGATGAAAGCGCGCGAGACGTATGCCTCTGCCGAGAGCCCAGATACGGGACATGATATGGGTGCGTTTACTCCTGAGGATGTAAAATCCTTTGTGGAGGGCGTCATTGCAGAGGCTTCCAAGTCGGATGGCCTGTACGCGGTCAACGACGCCATGATGGGGCAGACGCTAAAGCTCAAGTTCAACGGGGTTGATTTTGTGCGAACGCTGCACGGCTATGGCTTTTTCCCCAACGTCAATTTCTCAGCGCCTGAAGACGCCACCAAGAAATATCAGATCGATTTCTGGGTGAAACCGAAGGATGGCAAACTGTCGGTGGTCGATGTGCGCGTTTATAAAGCGCCGCGCAAGGAAGGCACTACCTGGACCATGATCACACGGCTGCCCAAGCCCTGGTGGTGGATCCCAGCGTCCGAACATCCAGGTGAAAGCGAAACCAAGCGCAGTTGGGAAGTCATGAGCGCTCTGCATGAGTTCATCGCCGCCGAAAAAGCCAAGAACGGTGGCGTCTATAAAGTAAAAGACGACCAGACCGGCGAAGACATCGACATAGATTTTGTGGGCATTCATCAGCCGGTTCGCAAACTCAAGGATGATGGCCGCTTCTTTGCCTGCACCGACTTCCGCAAGCAGGGCTCCAATGACCAGTACTACGACATAGACTTCTGGCTCAACGAGAAGGACGGAAAAATCGCAGTTGGCGGCGTGCGCTTACACAAGGTACCCAAAATGGAAGACGGCAATTTCATTCAAATGCCGCGCTACTCTTTCGACCCCAAAACATTCGACGTCGTGCCGTAAGGCGCGGCGGCGGGAAATCTCAACAATCATCTGGAGTGATCATGACAGTATCCGTCTTTCGTATGATGCAGTGTGTTGCCCTTGTGTTCAGCGTGCTGGGGGCTCCAGCCAGTTTCGCCGAGGATGCACCGACCCTTCCACAGCGCAAGGCTGGGCTGTGGGACATGACGACCACAATGGACGAAGGCAGCGGGCCCAAGGTCTACACGCTGAAAATGTGCATCGATACGACTATGGAAGCGACGACAGTTCAATCGAGCATCGCCGAACACAAGGGGTCGTGCGAGAGCTATGACATCAAGAAAACGGATGCAGGAACGGCCGTCGACTATGTCTGCAAGTTCAACGGGCGTAACGTTACGAGCCATACGGATATGACAGGCGACTTCACCAGCGCTTTCCTGGTCAAGATTACCAGCAAGACGTCTGGCAATATGGACAAGATGAAGGGCATGCCGGAAGAAATGGCCAAACAGGCTGCTGCCCAGACGGTCGTGATCAACCGTACCATTACCCAGGACGGTAAGTACCTGGGCGAAAATTGCGGTGATCTCAAAGGCGGCGAAGCTATGGGGCCAGATGGCCAGAAGATTGCGGTTCAATAATTCTGCGCAACGAACGTACACGGGACGGTTGACAATGCCCGCGGCTCGCGATGCAATCCGGTGTTGAGATTCCGGATTGCAGAGAGAAGAATGCGCCGTGCGCTGGCAGGCTTGCTGTGCCTTATTGACATAGGGCTGTGTCAGGCGTTAGCGGCAGGTCCAAATTGGCCAGATGAAAAGCGCATTGAGGCCGTACGTCTGATTGAACGGACTTTGCGGCCCGGCGGCGCTGGCACGGCACCGCAGGCGCCCGGACTGAGCCTCGCTATAAGCGTTCAGGGCCAACCGGTGATGATTGAAGGGTTTGGAGAGGCCGCTCCCGGCCAGTCAGCCAAGGCAGACACGCGCTATCGTATCGGATCACTCACCAAGCAATTCACGGCTGCAGCGGTTCTTGAACTTATTGAGACCGGCGCTGTCGTTACGTTTTCCAGCAAGCCCCTGACACTCGACATGGCTGGGGCCGATCTGTTCCCTGAGGTCGAAGCGTGGACAGTTTCCGGCCAGAACGCCATCACGTTGCGCAGCTTGCTCAATATGACATCGAACCTGCCGAACTTCACCCGCCGTCCGCCGCTCGGCACCAATCCGTGGGGCAAGGTTGATGCCGCACACTTGCTTAGCGCGATCAAATCTCTGTCGCCGTCAGGCTGGCCGAACTCTTTTGAGTATAGCAATACGAGCTACTTCCTGGTGGCACAGGCCATCGAGGCCGTGAGCATCCCAGGCCAGCCCGGAAGTACCGGTTACCAAGAGCGCCTAAAGACGTCGCTCTTTGCCAAGGCTGGAATGTCTGCGACCGGCTTTGCGCAAGAGGCAGCATCGAACGATCAAATGGCACAGCCGGTCTACAAGCGGCGGCCGGCCTTTGCAGAATCGGATTGGCTTAAGGGCAGCGGCGATATCGTGAGTACGGCAACGGACATGCTGAAGTGGGATGCCGCCCTGATGAGCGGAAAGGTCCTGTCGTCCGCTATGCTCAACGAAATGTTCAAAGAGGGCGGGCGCATTTCGCCGACAACGTCTTACGGCATGGGTTGGGTCATTGCCGAGCAGCCGGGATGGGCCGTCTACAGCCATACGGGGTCGGTAGCCGGCTACACTTCGTGCAATGCCATCGCGAGGCGCACTGACAGCAACGCTTGGGTGTCCGTGACGGTCTTGACCAACAGCGATGGTGTTGAAGGTCTAGATCAACTGGCGGAAGATCTGTTGGCTTTGGCGAAGCGGGAATGATTGCTATGGGAGGGCTTCAGTCAGCATGGGGCAGCCCAGCGTTTTCATGAGTGCAGCCGTGAGTTCGTCCACGGTTTCTACGGATGTATGAGGCCGTGTGAGAACGCGCCGAACTCGTTGATTGAACTAGCCGAGCGCCGCGCAGGCGCAGTTCCGCCTGTTTTCGGCCCGGCGCACGCTAGAACGCGTTCTCAGGCTCGCTATCGCAACCAGCGACACGAAC
>JANNXL010000389.1:0-1958 GCA_031409575.1 Hyphomicrobium sp. | reverse complement strand
GCGTGCGCCCCGCGGCTTTCCTTGCGGTTTTCAGCGCTCACAACCGTCACGGCCGCTTGCGCAATCAAGTTGTCGTATTCGAGCGTCTCGATCAGATCTGAATTCCAAATCAGCGAACGGTCGGTGACGCGGATGTCGGCCGACTCGCGCCAGATGCTGGAAATCTTCTCAACGCCCTCCTTGAGCACGGGGCCATCGCGGAACACGGCACAATTTGTCTGCATCACTTTTTGCATGCGCAAGCGAAGCGCGGACGTTGGCGTTGACCCATTGGCATAGCGGAAGCGGTCAAGCCGTGCCATCGCTTGATCCGATGACCGCTCCAGGAAGTCCGGCTGGCTGGCGCGCTTATCAACCGTATCGGCGCAGCGCAAGGCAGAGGCCCGGCCAAACACCACAAGATCGATGAGTGAGTTTGATCCCAAACGGTTCGCCCCATGCACAGATACGCACGCGGCTTCGCCGATGGCCATAAGTCCAGGCACAACCGTGTCAGGGTTGCCGTCTTTCAACGTCAGCACCTCACCGTGATAGTTCGTCGGGATGCCACCCATGTTGTAATGCACGGTGGGAAGGACGGGAATTGGCTGGCGGCGCAAATCGACATTGGCAAAAACCTTGGCACTCTCGGTGATGCCTGGCAGGCGCTCGTGCAAAATCTTCGGATCGAGATGATCGAGGTGCAGATAGATATGATCGGCTTCGGCACCAACGCCGCGACCTTCGCGGATTTCAATGGTCATCGAACGTGAAACGACGTCACGTGAAGCAAGATCTTTGGCGTGGGGCGCATAGCGCTCCATAAAGCGTTCGCCCTTGCCGTTCGTAAGATAGCCGCCTTCGCCGCGCGCGCCTTCGGTGATGAGCACTCCTGCACCGTAAATGCCGGTTGGATGGAACTGCACGAACTCCATGTCCTGCAGCGGCAGGCCGGCGCGCAAGACCATGGCGTTACCGTCGCCGGTGCAAGTGTGAGCAGACGTAGCGGAGAAGTACGCCCGGCCATATCCGCCGGTGGCGAGAATGGTGCGCTTGGCGCGAAAGCGGTGGATTGAGCCATCTTCCATGCACATGGCAATGACGCCACGGCACGCCCCGTCGTCGTCCATCATCAGATCAAGCGCGAAGTATTCAACAAAGAACTCGGCCGAATGACGTAGCGACTGACCGTAAAGCGTGTGCAGCATGGCGTGGCCGGTGCGGTCGGCTGCAGCGCACGTGCGCTGCACAGGCGGACCGTTGCCGTATTCCGTGTAATGCCCGCCGAACGGGCGCTGATAAATCCGCCCGTCTTCGGTGCGCGAGAACGGAACGCCGTAGTGTTCGAGTTCGTAGACGGCATCCGGCGCGTTGCGGCACAGGTATTCAATGGCGTCCTGATCGCCGAGCCAGTCGGCACCTTTGACGGTGTCGTACATATGCCAGCGCCAATTGTCGGGCCCCATGTTGGAGAGTGACGCGGCGATGCCGCCTTGGGCCGCAACGGTATGCGAGCGCGTCGGGAAAACCTTCGTGATGCAGGCCGTTTTCAGCCCGGCTTCAGCGCAGCCCAATGTGGCGCGCAGACCGGCCCCGCCTGCACCAACGACGATCACGTCATAGGTGTGATCGGTATACTTGTAAGCCTTACCGTTTTGAGCGGGCGCGCTTTGCACAGCACCGTTCGGCTTGCCGTTCGTGGTGGCGGCCATCGTGGATCTTAACCTCCGAAGCTCATTTTCAGCACGGCAAACATCGACGCCGCACCAACAAAAATAGAAAAGAATGTGTTGAGCATGACCAGCGAGACCTTGGCACCTTCGCCGTGCACATAGTCTTCAATGATGGTCTGCATGCCAAGTTTCATGTGGATCGCGCCGGACACGACCAAGAGTAAGAGCGGCAAAGCCACCAGCGGATGGCTGAGCGTCGTTTTGACAGTTGCGTGATCAGCTCCAGCCAGCCGCACCAAAAGCGCC
>JANNXL010000388.1:0-2055 GCA_031409575.1 Hyphomicrobium sp. | reverse complement strand
GTCGAACGCATCTGAGAAGCTCGAGAACGGGCTAAATCGCACGCCAATGCGGCTGGCAGGGAAGACGGTTGTGAGAGTGGCAAGAATTTCACTCAGCAAGCGTGTGCGGTTCTCGATCGAGCCGCCGTAAGCGTCGGTCCGCTTGTTTGACCCATCGCGCAGGAATTGATCGATGAGATAGCCATTGGCAGCGTGCAGTTCGACGCCGTCAAAACCGGCAGCCTTGGCGTTAAGGGCGGCGAGACGGTAGTCCTCAATCAGGCGCGGGATCTCTGAGGTCTCAAGTGCGCGTGGCTGCGAGACTTCAACAAAACCCTTACCATCAAACGTGTTGGCTTTCGCGCGGATAGCCGAGGGCGCAACGGGCGCTTGGCCGTCCGGCAGCAGCGAAGTGTGCGAAATACGGCCGACGTGCCAGAGCTGTATGAAGATGCGTCCGCCTGCTTTATGCACAGCATCGGTCACCAGCTTCCATCCCGCAACCTGTTCGGCTGTGTGGATGCCCGGTGTTCCAAAATATCCTTTGGCTTCCGGCGAAATCTGCGTGCCTTCCGAAATAATGAGTCCAGCCGTGGCGCGCTGACGGTAATATTCCGCATTCAAAGCGTGCGGAACATCGCCATGCGGCGCGGCGCGGTTGCGGGTTAACGGTGCCATCACGATGCGGTTCGGCAAAGCCAGATCGCCAATCTGATACGGCGTGAAAAGTGCGGGGCTGGTCATGGGGGGCTCCAAACTGATAAAGACGTGCAGTTATGAACTGATCAGTCCAAAATAGAACGGATGGGCAAAGTGTCAAGATGCATGGCCGTGAGAAGTTCCCAGCTGCGGCATCAGGGCAGCAGCGCATCGGCCTCGCTCAGCATGGCCTCGATACGGTCAGCGGCCATGCCGGCCTTGCGCAGCATGGTCGCCCCAAGTGCCAGCGAAAGGAGGGCGCGTGCCTTCGTGGCGGCCTTGGCTTTGCCAGGCACGGCGCGCAAAATGTTGCGGGCGAACAAATCTTCAAGACGGTCCAAGTGCTGGCGGCCGTGTGTGATCACTTTCGGATCATGCGGGGCCAGTTCTGTTAGGCAGTTGACGAAGAAGCACCCTTCCGGCCCGCCGCGTGCGTTGGCGATTTGCGCAAGCATGGTGCGAACGGCCTTGCGCGCATTGGGCTCACCCTCGGCAATTGCCGCTAGCCGCGCGTAACTCTGATCCGAATAGTGGACGATGGCACGGAGCAACGCGCCTTGTTTTGATCCAAAGCAGGCATAAAAGCTCGACCGGCTTATACCCATTGCGGCCGTGAGATCGTCCAGCGAAGTTGCCTCGTAGCCCTGCCGCCAGAACACATCGAGAGCGGCAGTAAGCGCAGTTGCCTCGTCAAACTCGCGAGGACGGCCGGGGGCGTGCGGCTCCAAATGATCAGTTGTTGAATCCGTTGCCCCATGCAGCGGGGAGCCGGCCCTATTCAGCGTTTCGGATTTGTTGGCGGGTGAGGTCATGGTGCTAATATGGACCATACGTTCCGGAAATCAACGGGTAGAGGCGCAGGCTATGAACTGGATTTGCACAATCCTGCCTTGGCGTAGATCGAGCCATTGCAGTCCTGCGCGAGAACGTCTTCCGGTGCCTCGACTTCAAAGGCGACTGCACCGCAAGGACATGAGCCGGTGTGGAGCATTGCATCAACATCCTGATTGGCTTGAGTAATGGTATTATATCAGTTATTATGTCGTAGAAACATGTCATTATGACGGTAATTATGGCGAAAAGCTCCAAAAAGACAACCAAGAAAACATTGGTCAAGAAGCGCGGCGGGAGTGTTTCGATTGGGGAGCGTCCCCAATCGCCGATAGTGCCATCCTCCAGCCGTGAGGAATTCCGGGTCGCTACGCGATACTTGGTAGATGGTCTTGTCGACATTGATTCAGTCGTCAAAGAATTGGGATTGACCAAGGCGGCGTTGGCTCAATGCATTGGCCTCGCCGAGGACACGTTGCAGCGCTTTTCGCGTATGAATGCTCCGAAAACACAACAGCGATTGCGTGAATTTCTCGAAGTCATCAC
>JANNXL010000387.1:0-5751 GCA_031409575.1 Hyphomicrobium sp. | reverse complement strand
GCAATGGGTCAGCAGAAGCCAAGCCTATGCCGAGGTCGCGCAATCCGCTTTCATTTTTGTCGGACGTGCGCTTGCGCCTGATGACGACGGACGCCGCCGCATCGCATTCAATCTGCGGCACTCCGAACCAGAAGCCGTGAGCGCAATCGCGATAGACCACTTCGACGGACTTGAAAGCTTTTATGATCGGCCGCGCGACGGACGATGTGTCCGGGATATGTGGTTCTAGCGTGTCACCCCCCGCCTCAAACCCACCCCATCAACTCGCGCCGCACAATAGCTTCGATGACGTCGACGCCTTCCGTGCTGTCATTCAATGCGGGCAAGTAGGCAAATTTCTCGCCGCCGGCGTCTTCGAAAATGTGCCGGTTTTCGCCGTCGAGTTCTTCCAGCGTTTCAAGGCAATCGGCCGAGAACCCAGGCGCTACGAGTGCCAAGCTCTTTACGCCTTCCTTGGCTAAGCGCTCCACCGTCATGTCGGTGTAGGGCTGTAACCACGGGTCGTTGCCAAAACGCGACTGGAATGTCGTGAGCCAGCGTTCCTTCGGCCAGCCGAGCCGCTCGCACAACAGGCGCGACGTTTTCTGGCAGTGGCAATGGTAGGGGTCACCCGCGTCGAAATATTTCTGCGGCATGCCATGGAACGTCGCCATGATGCGTTCTGGCTCAAAGTCGAGCTTGGCGAGGCTAGCTTTCATCGATTGGGCGAGGCGATCGATATAGACTGGGTCATCGTGATAGGCCGGGGCGACGCGCACGAACGGCTGCCAGCGCATCGTCATCAAGGCGCGGAAGGCCTGATCGGCGGCCGTGGCAGTCGTGGCGGCGGCATACTGTGGATACATTGGCACCAGCAGAATGCGCTCACAGCCAGCCGCTTGCAACGCGCGGATGCGGCTTTCGGTGGTCGGGTTGGCGTAACGCATGGCCCAATCGACGATTACTTTGGGATGATCGGCAAGGCGGGCCTGCAAACCCTCGGCCTGCCCGCGTGTGATGGTTTTAAGCGGGCCTTCGTTGCGCTCGTTGTTCCAGATGGTCGCGTAGTCTTTACCCTTGCGGCCTGGCCGCACCGTGAGAATGATCAGGTTGAGAATAGGCCACCATTTCCAGGCCGGTTCCTCGATCACGCGGCGATCCGACAGAAATTCTTTCAAGTACCGGCGCATCGGCCAGTACGACGTGCCATCTGGCGTACCTAAATTGAGCAACAGAACCCCGACCCGGCCATAGGGCGTGCGCGGGTGGCCTGCGGGCCACGTGCTGCGGTCTGGCTCAAAACTGAGGGGGCTCGTCATAGAAAGTGAGGTCCTTGAGGGATGTGCGTCAAGGTTGCAACGCGCCAACCCGTCATCTTGGATCAACACCGCCCCCTCCTGCCAGTTCAAGCAGGCTTTTTGGCACGGACGCCGCCGATCCGGTGCCGGAATGTCTGACATTGCGTCTTTTGCTGCAAACTAAGCTGGGGTCCGGCTGCGCTTGGCGCGGGTTGCCGAGGCTTTGACTTGAGATTTGGCGGGCGAAAGCTCTGGTGCCGCCTTAGCCTCAGCAACGCTATTGGTGTCAACTGCAACTGCAACTGAAACTGCGGGTGCTGAGGGCGCGTCACTGGCCGCGATCTCAATGGCCTTTGCTGCGTGCCAGCACGCCATCACGCTGCGCGCCAAAGATTTGGGCGGCAGCGAATAAAGCTGCGCGCCGCGCGGTTCGGCGGCAGCCCGCAAGTGTTTTTGACGCTTCAACGCCAGCCGCACAAGGCGCTCGGCGGCAGGCTTTGGCAGAGCGGTGGCCGGCAAGCCTTTGATATACACGATCAGAACCGAGAGGTCCTGGCTGTCGCCCAAAATTTGCGAGAGCTGCCGGGCCGCCTCGACGCGCGCCGACACCATATCGGGCCACGCGCGTGACAAGAGGGCCATGTGCCGCCAATGCAACTGCACACTCTTGCGCCAATCGTGAAATGTTTCGTCGATGCCTGAGCGGTAGGCCCGCTCGAACAATCGGCAGCCTTTGCGATAGCTGTCCCGCAGGCCGTGTTCGACGGACTCAAAGCCAGAGCCGCCCACATCTAATTTGGCCATTACCGATTTAGCGGCGGCAAGGTGCTCGCAAACGCTGGCCGCCTTTGTGTCTGCGGAGACCGTTTCGGGCGCTGGCCGGGCAGCGTCTAAGTGTTGTTTCAGAGCTGCGATGGCCGGTAGATCCGAGGTGCTCGCCGACGGTTCAAGTTTCAGCACAGTCTCATTGAGGATCTGCGCGTCTCGCTCCGATGAGAGCTGCCGGGAAATTTCGCGGTAACGCGCATTCTCCTTCTGAAACGCGCTCTCGTCGAGACCGGGGCGCACGAGCCGCAGCAGCGCGCGGATGCGCTTCATGCATTTGCGCGTTTCGTGAATGCCGCCATTCGATTGGCCCGACGCGCACAGCGCCCGCTCAGCCCGTTCGATCTGGTCCACACCCAGCCGCCGAAGCCCGCGTTCAGGAGTCTCGGTAATTTTGAACTTGTACGCCATTCCACTGTCCCGCCATGCCGCGCAACGGGTGTCACATTCCGGATTGTCACAAACAAGAGGCAGACTGCTGGTTTACCTCTCCAATCCAGGTTACGTTAACGGCTTGGGCCGCTGGTCTTTGTGTTTCAGGGTGGCTCCACTGGGGGGCTCTTTCCGGCAGAAGCAGACTCGGGTGCGCCGCCAGCTTCCGCGGCCGCCGCGCAGCCGAGACCCGTCTTCAGCTTAGCGTGCGCCGACCATTGCGGAGCTTCTTTTCGCGCTGGAGACACGTAGATTGCCTGAGCGCCACACGCCGCCGCCGGGCCGTTCGCTAATATCAAAGCCGATTGGCGCAGCCCGCCGGTGATCACAGCTTCACCCGCTGCAAGCTTTTGTTGCCGCCAGGCCTCCAATTCCGTTCGCTGCTCGCAGCGATCTGCTTCACTCGCGCAGCCATCACCAAACGCGACCGACACAACCCACAGGAAGCGCCCGCCAATGTTGAGCCGTACCGCAGTGCCAGCCGCGGGCCGGACGCCAGGGGCGTCTGTTTGAGGACTTGAATTTTGGGGTGGCCCGCGCAAAAAATGGTCCTGACCTGCCACGCGCAGGCCAGCCTGATAGCGGATTACAACCGCTGTTGAAGGCGCGCTGGAAACGGCCTCATAGGATCGCGGATCGACAGGATCATCAGTTAGAACCATTTGCCTGGACACCACGATCCGCCACCCGCGCCCTGGAAAAACCCGGTTCAGAACTTTGACACTTGTTACGCCCTGCAACAGGACAATATCGGCATCAAGGCCCGGTACGGCCGATGCGGGTACCGGCTGCGACTGGCGCTCAGATCCGAAGCTGGTGCGCCACGATGGCTTTTCATAAGCCAGCGGCGCCGGCATTTTCACGTCCGGGGCTTGCGACACATCGAGACTGATGACGCGCAACTCATCGGAAGCGTTTGCAACGCTGGGGACCGGCCAAACGGTCAGTGCACACAGCACGGCGCACCATGCGCTGTAGGGTTGGCTGCGCAATTTTAGAAGGGATTGGCAACTCAAGGGCACAGGAGCATGTTCCCCGTTCTGAGCCAACTCAGGTTCACACGACACAACACCCGGACAACCCAGCACCAGGCCGTTGCGTGCCACCGTTCCGCGTGCCTATGTCTTGTCAGATTCTGGCGCTAACTCATAGCGTGAGCGGCGCTCTTGCAACGGCAACTGCAATTTTACCTCATCAAAATATCACGACAGGCAAACATGCCACGAGGCCGCCAACATGACTGAGCACCTCCCAGCCGCGTGCCGGTGGACGAGCCGCTTGGCTGTGTTTTCGCTCGTTGTGTTCGCAGCAGCAGCTCTGTTGCATCGTCTTGGGCTGCCAACACCAGCCGCGTTCAACATGGTGATCATGGCTTATGCTGGTGCGTCACTCGCGTTTGTATTGGCTGTTGCCGGTACGGCCTCGATTTGGCGGCACGGCGGGGGAGGCACGTCACGTGTCGTCGTCGGCTTTATTATCAGCATGCTGATGTTTGGGGTCGCCGGAATCGCCGGCACGCTGGCCAGCCAATTCCCAGTCTTGAACGATGTCACCACCGATACGCAATCGCCTCCGGTCTTTGTTGAACTGGCTAAGTTACGCGGTGCAGCAAGCAACCCTAGTGATTACCCCAAGCCGTTTGCAGCCGTTCAAGCCAAGTACTATCCCGACATCAAGCCCTTGGTCATTGAGCGCTCTGTTGAGGAGGCACAAGAAATCGCGATGGAAACGCTGCGGCGTCAGCGCTTTCAGATTGTTCACGAAGATCCATCAGGCGTCATCGAAGCCTTTGACCGCACGATGATCCTCGGATTTTATGACGATATATCGGTGCGTATCACAGGCAACGAAGAGCGTGCGCGCATTGATGTGCGGTCCGCCTCGCGATTTGGCGTATCGGATTTCGGCCACAACGCCACCCGCGTTCGCACCCTTTTGAAGGAGATGGTGGCGCGGCTTGAAGAAACCGTTCCCACCGCAGAGGGTGAGCGCGTTTCCAGCACCAGCAAAATCCAAAAACCTGGCTCTAAAGCGGAGAAAGAGCGCTCTCGGAAGAAAGAGATCCCGCGCAAGCCACAAGTCCGCGATCGACAAGGTGCTCTACGTGAGCCAGCACCGAAAGGGTCGCGGCAGGCAGAAGGCGGCTCTCAAGCCCCTGATAAACGGCCGGCACAATCTCGCGAATAGTGGCAGCGCCTGCGCGGATGTTTGCCAGAATTTCCTGTTCGCGCATGCTGCGGTGAATGAGTTGGGCTTTCACCATGCGCTGGGGTTGTTCCAAGCGTCCGCCATGGCCGGGAAGATACAGCCGGTCTGTGCGGCCGAGCAGCTTTTCCATGGAGTCGAGGTAGCTCGCCATATGGCCTTCTGGCGGGGCGATCACAGTCGTGTTCCAGGCCATCATATGATCGCCGGAAAACAAAATGCGCCGCCCCGTCAGCGCAAAGCACACATGGTCGGGCGCATGGCCTGGCGTGTGCAAGGCTTCGAGTTGCCAATCCTGGCCGCTGAAAACGTCCCCGTGCCGCACTTGGACGCCGGCCTTGAAGGAGGTGTTGACGAACATCTTGCCGGACGGGCTGATCGCCAGCGTGGCATCAACTGCACCGGCCCTGCCAAAAGCATGGGTGATCGCGCCGGTCGCAGTCTTCAGGCGATCCGCCCCATCGACATGATCGCGATGCGCATGGGTGACGAAAATGTGAGTCACCGGCCGGCCGTTCGCCGCCGCCATGATCGCTGAAATGTGCGCAGCGTCATCCGGGCCAGGATCGATGACGGCGAGTGAAGCGGTTCCGACCAGATAGGTGTTCGTGCCCCGGAACGTAAACGGGCTCGGGTTATTGGCGACAAGCCGCACGATGCCCGGGCCCATCGGTGCAGGAACCCCATAAGCAAAATCCATTGTTGTCTTGAAGTCGAGTGGATCGGACATTTGAAAACAGCAACGGGTTAAATTTGGCGCGTGCAAACCGGTGCTTGGCACGATGCCACGATAGACTGTTGAAACCGTTTGCCACAGGCGCCGTATACAAGACGTAGACGCGCTGCTCAAAACCAGTTGCGCCCCCAGATTTTGGCCCGACTGGCCCGGCATGGAGCACCCAAACGATGCAACTTTCGAAAATCGCAGCCATCGCTATCGCTGCGGCCATCGCGGCTGGTTCAGTGACCGCTTTTGCGGCCGATGAGGCTGGGAAGTGCGGCAAGGGCAAGG
>JANNXL010000386.1:0-1907 GCA_031409575.1 Hyphomicrobium sp. | reverse complement strand
CCAGTTTGGGCTTGTTACGGCAACAACAATCGTACCAACACTCTGCGCATTCCACTCGGCGGCGGACGCGTGGAATTGCGCGCGGCCGATAGTGCGTGCAATCCCTATCTCGGCGCTGCCCTTGTTCTGGCAGCGGGCCTCGAGGGCATCTCGGAGAAATCCGATCCCGGCGAGCCGCATACCGAAAACATGTACTTAAGAGCCCGGAAGAGCTGAAAGAACTTGGGATTAACCGGCTGCCGAGAACGCTGGGCGAAGCCTTGGAGGCGTTTGCTGCTGATCCCCTCACTGAAAAAGTATTCGGGACTTCGATGCACAAGGCCTGGCTCGACTACAAGCAAGATGAGTGGATCAGCTACCTGAACCACGTGTCCGATTGGGAACGGTCGAGGTATCTCAAGTTCTTCTGAGTACGGTAGTTGCAATGTGTGAATTGGTTGCCGTCAACGAAGATGGAGCGAAGAATGTTGTGGGCTGATAGAACGTGGGACGAACTTCCCGGCGACATTAGCGCAGCTGGCAATTCTGCAATTCTGCCGGTCGGCGCGACCGAACAGCATGGCCCGCAGCTCGCGACGGGCATGGATACAGCGTTGGCGGACGTGCTCTGCAAAGCAGTGGGGGAGCGCACGAAAGTTCCCGTGCTCCCCGCCATGCCTTATGGCTGTTCTCTAGGGCACAGTCGGCGCTGGCCCGGCACCATAGCGTTGCAACCCATTACCCTCATCCACGTGACAAAGGAAATCGGCGACTGGGCCTATCACAGTGGTATTCGCCGTCTGTTCATAATCAACACGCACGTAACGAACGCAGCGCCGTTGCGCTGTGCGCTCGAAATGCTTCGGGCCGAGCATGACGACATGATGGTTGCTGTCATCAACACGCCGATGTTGAGCGAACGTGTGAGGAAGATAAATTTTTCGGACGGCGAAGACTGGCACGCGAACGCAGCAGAGAGCTCGCTGATGCTTGCGGTAGCGCCTCAGATCGCGAGGCTGGAAAAAATGGCTTCAGCCGATGATCCGGATCGGACAGCCGGATTAATCTTCTCCCACCCGGTCAACCGCACCAGCCTCAACGGCGTGACGGGCAAACCAAGTCTGGCCAGCGTTGCACAAGGTAAGCTACTGTTCGAGTGGATGGTGGAAGATCTGTCAGCAATTGTTGACAAAGGTAAGTCCGAGGTTCCACCGCTTGACTATTCCTACACGAGCCGAGTGAGCGAGAGCTAGCCCCGACCCGTTTCGTCGTTCCTTAAACGCCGCAATGCGCGGTTTAACCGTAGAGCCATTCTCGCTGCTTCAACATCTTCCCGAGCAACGCTCCGGGCCACAATGAAGTTGCGGTCTAAGAGAATCAACTGGCATGAACTCAAATAAGCTCAGCGCTATGCCCCCAGCCAGCAGCAATTCTGGCCGCAACAAGGATTTTGTGTAACCGCTCAAAGTCGGGCGCCATCCGGTACTGGGCACAGCGATAGAGTTCCTCTTCAAGTGTATGCCACTGCATCGCATCAAGCATGTCCGGGCTGAAATTGGAGAACACTGCTGGATCGCTCATTTGCAGCACCGGATTTGCCGCATTGGCGGCAAGCGCGGCGCGAACTGCAGTCTGCGGACGCAATAAGTAACTGAGAAAGTCTTCCGCCTGCGCAGCGGCCCCCGCGCCGGCGAGTACCGCGTTGACTTCCACGAAAGCGACACCCCCGCGGCCCTGCATGGGACCGCTCTTTGGAGTGATCGCGCAAATCTGTGAATGGCCATCGCGCCGCGCGCTTGATGCTGTGTAGATGCCGCCGCCTAGATAGAAGTCGATTTTTCCATTGACGAGCGCCTGATTGAGTTGGTGATGATCGCTCGTAACGAGACGGGCATCTGAGAACCATCGCGCCGCCGTCGTGCTGAAGG
>JANNXL010000385.1:0-3541 GCA_031409575.1 Hyphomicrobium sp. | reverse complement strand
ATCGGCCAAGCCGCGCGCGCTTTGATCCCTGCTTCAGCGCCGCAGCCAGAGCCTGTGAGCCCAGAGCCGGTGAGCATTGATGCGGCCCCCTCGCCTTCGACGGACGGAGCCAGCGCAACGGCTCCGGCACCTGTCCCGCCCTCTCCCGAAGAAGCCGATCAGATGGCGCTCGCGAACTTCTACACCAGCCGCCGCGATGAGCCCGTGTGGGTGACGAAGTTGGGCTACACCCCCAAAGCACTTGCAACGATTGCCGAATTGAAACGGGTGGGCGATTGGGGCCTTGTTGCGTCCGAATTTGACGTTCCGGAACTCAGTTCCGCAGGCCCGCTGTCACGCGATGAACTCGCCAAAGCTGAGATGAGCGTGTCGCTCGCCGTCCTCAGGTATGCACGGCACGCGCGCGGCGGACGCATTCCCGATCCTGCTACCACACTATCCTCTTATCTTGACCGGCGCCCGCAACTGCGTGACCGCAAAACCTTGCTCGAAGCGCTCGCACAATCTGAGAGGCCTCCCGAGGTGCTCCTTGGGTTGCATCCACAGCAGCCGCAATTCAATTTGCTGCGCCAAGCTTGGCTGGAGACACAGCGCACCGCAACCAGCAAAGGCGTGAAACTTCCCGCGAACATTCCAGATCTTAAACCGGGTGACCGCTCACCTGCCGTGTCTCAACTTCGCAAGCGCATGGCGGTTACGGCCGCGGCACAGTCAGACGAAGATCTTTACGACGATGTGCTGGCTGCCGCTGTCAAAGGCTTTCAGACACTGAAAGACCTCTTACCTGCGGATGGAGTGATTACGGCTGCGACACGCACTGAACTGTCAAAGCCAATCGTCAAGGCAAATGCCGCGCAGCTCGCCGCCAACATGCAGATGTGGCGCTGGCTGCCGGAAGATCTCGGTGCGTTTTACGTAACGGTCAACGTGCCCGAATACATGATCCGCGTTGTCAAAGACGGGGAGCCGGTTTTCGCCGAGCGCGTCACGGTCGGACTGACCCGTCTGCAGACACCTATTTTTTCCGATCAAATGGAACGCATCACGTTCAAATCGAGGTGGCGCGTACCCGACAGCATCAAGGTGCGCGAGGTCTGGCCAAGTCTGCTGCGCGGCGGCGGGCTGATGCGGGCGCACAATTTGCGCATGAAGCGCGTCACTGATCCCGAAGGTCCTGACGTCGATTGGCAGCGCATCGATTGGTCAAAGGCCGATATGGGCGACTACTTTCTCTATCGTCCGCCGGGCGGCGGCAATCAGCTGGGACTGGTGAAATTCTCGTTCCCATCGAAGCATTACGTATTCATGCACGATACACCCGAGAAGTTCATGTTTAACTGGAGCCGGCGCGCCAACAGTCACGGCTGCATGCGCATTCGCAATCCGTTGCAGATGGCGTCTGTTATACTGGGCGAAGACAAAGGCTGGGAACGATCCAAGATCGACGATTTGATCAAGAACGGCCCTGACCACAACATCATCGAGCTTGACCGCAAAATTCCCGTCCACATCACCTATTTGACCGCCCGCGTTGGCAAGGGCGGAAAGATCGAAACTTGGCCTGATATTTATGGTCATGAAAAGCGCATCACGCAGGCCCTTACAGGTGATTGGGACAAAATTGCCAAGGGCCCCGACCACTTAGCCCCGTTGGATCAGAGCTCGATTCCCCGCGTGGCTGCGGCAGCGGCCAAGCGCCAGCCCAAATCGGGTGACGACAGCGTGCAAAGCCTTATGAGCGCAGTGTTCTCCGGGCTTTGAGGCCCGAATGGTACGGCGCACTGTAGAGAGTGTTTTGCCACCGCGATCACCCCTATTCACGGCCACATTGCTCAGGTAGCGTCCGGGCGGTTGCTGCTTGGAGAGTTACGTATGCGTCGCTTCACAATTGCCGCCTCACTCGCGCTTGCCCTGGCAGCCGTACTTGCCTCGTCCCCAGCTCTCAGCCAGGACACCGGTCAAGATGCGCCAGGCGCCGTTGCGACGGCCGATCCATCGGGCTCGCCGCAAGCCGCCGTCACGGATCCAGGCAACGATGCGCCGTCATCGGTCACGCCAGCGCCCGCAAGCGAACCGGCCGCGCCTGCAAACGAAACGCAACATCATCCCGTTGCGGATGAGCCCGAGACGGCCAAACCAAGTACGGACAGCGCTGCGCCTGCCGCCACTCAGAGCCCGGAGATTGCAAAACCCGTGTTCCCGATTGGCGCGGACGTGCGCGACCTGCTGCCCAAACTGCGCGAGGGGGCCGAGGCCAGCGATGAAACGAAAGCCGTTTCGGCTGTTTACGCCGCCCGCCGCGACGAGGCAATCTGGGTCACGCCGACCGGCCTTAGTGCAAAGGGCGTGAGTGCTGTTGCTGAACTCAAGAAGGCGGATGATTGGGGGCTTGAAGCCTCCGGCTACATACTCCCAACACTACCCGAGGGATCCAGTTCAACGGCGGAATTGCCGCGCACTGAACTTGCCGACGCTGAACTGAAAATCGCGTTTGCCGTTCTGGCCTACGGGCGCGATGCCCGCGGCGGCCGCATTATGGATCCGTCAAAACAACTTTCATCGTATCTTGATCGTTTGCCGCAACTGGTCGAGCCGCGCCTTTTGCTCGAAGAGCTCGCTGAGTCAGCCGATCCCGGTGCGGTGCTGCGCAAGCTGCACCCCCAGCACGCCCAATTCGAAAAGCTCAGGCAGAAGTATCTTGAATTGCGCAGCAGCGTGGCAAGTGCGCGCGAAATCGTGCGTTTGCCAGAGAGCGGCCCGAAACTCGTTCCAGGCATGAAGCATCGCGACATTGGCTTGCTCCGCAAGCGTTTGAGCGTGGGTGTAGCCTCAACGGGCGGTGCCGTTGCCGATGAGACAGAATACGATGTGGCCCTCGTTGAAGCGGTCAAAACATTCCAGGAAAAGAATGGCCAGAAAGCTGACGGTATCGTTGGCCGCAGCACCCGTGCTGTCCTCAACGACATCGACGTGCCCGATCCCCAGCGCCTGCTCGCCAATATGGAGCAGTGGCGCTGGATGCCAGCGGACATGGGTGACACCTACATCCACGTCAACATTCCTGAATTCATGGTGCGCATTGTTCAGCAGGGCAAAGTCGTCTTCGAAGAACGCATTGTGACCGGCGAAGTCAGCAAGCAAACGCCCGTCTTTTCAGATGAACTCGAAACACTCTACTTTCATCCGCGCTGGAATGTTCCTGAAAGTATCAAAGTGCTTGAGCTGTACCCAAGCCTGGCGCGGGGCGGCGGGTCGTTTCAACGTCAAGGTTTGAAGCTGATGCGCAACGGCCGGGAGGTCAGCCCAAGCAGCGTTGATTGGAGCCAAGCCGACATTCGCAACTTTGATGTCTATCAGCCTTCGGGCGACGGCAACGTGCTTGGGCTTGTGAAGTTTGTGTTCCCCAACAAGCATGGTGTTTATTTGCACGACACCACGGCCAAGGCCCTGTTCGATGAGCCAAGCCGCCCGTTCAGCCACGGCTGCATGCGCGTGCGCAATCCGCTGCTCTTTGCTGAGGCGCTTCTGGCGATAGACAAAA
>JANNXL010000384.1:0-11758 GCA_031409575.1 Hyphomicrobium sp. | reverse complement strand
TCAAGGGTCAGCGCGCACAAATCTTCCGGGTCGAGGTTATGTACGTGGTTGTGGCCTGCCGCCCGCGCAATCGTTTGCACTTCGAGCGTCATCACCTTCAGATAATTCGCCAGCCGCCGGCCAGCACGCACAGGATCGAGGCGTTTTGAAAGCTCAGGGTCTTGAGTAGTGATACCCGCTGGATCGCGGCCCTCGTGCCAATCATCATAGGCTCCAGCCGTTGTGCCAAGCGCCTGATACTCGGCTTCATAAACCGGATCGTTGTCACCAAGTGCGACCAGTGCAGCCGAACCAATTGCGACTGCATCGGCACCGAGCGCCAAAGCCTTGGCAACATCTGCGCCGTTGCGAATTCCACCCGAAACGATCAACTGAACCTTGCGATGCATGTTGAGGTCTTGCAATGCCTGCACGGCCGGCCGGATGCAAGCGAGCGTCGGCTGGCCGACATGCTCAATGAAAACTTCTTGCGTTGCCGCTGTCCCGCCCTGCATCCCATCGACCACGACCACGTCTGCACCGGCTTTCACGGCGAGTGCCACGTCGTAGTAGGGCCGTGCACCCCCGATTTTGATGTAAATCGGTTTTTCCCAGTCTGTAATTTCGCGAAGTTCCATAATCTTGATTTCGAGATCGTCGGGCCCGGTCCAATCGGGGTGACGGCACGCGGAACGCTGGTCGATACCCTTCGGGAGGTTGCGCATTTCAGCGACACGATCTGAAATTTTCTGTCCGAGCAGCATCCCGCCTCCGCCGGGCTTAGCGCCTTGGCCAACCACCACTTCTATACAATCGGCCTTGCGAAGGTCGTCCGGGTTCATGCCATAGCGTGAGGGCAGGTATTGATAGACAAGAGTCTTGGATTGCCCGCGTTCTTCTGGCGTCATGCCTCCATCGCCTGTCGTGGTGGACGTTCCAGCGATCGAAGCCCCGCGGCCCAGGGCTTCTTTGGCGTTAGCCGAGAGCGAGCCAAAGCTCATACCAGCGATGGTTATCGGGATTTTCAATTCAATGGGCTTTTTGGCAAAGCGTGAGCCAAGAACAACCGACGTGGTGCACTTTTCGCGATAGCCTTCTAGAGGGTAGCGTGACATCGAAGCGCCGAGGAACAACAGATCGTCAAAGTGCGGAACTTTACGTTTGGCGCCTGCACCGCGGATATCGTAAATGCCGGTCGTTGCCGCACGCCGGATCTCTGACAGAGTATAGTCGTCGAAGGTGGCTGACTTGCGCGGCGTGGTCGGCGGATTTTTATACGTCATTAGTATGAATCCGCGTTGTCGATGTTGAATGTGTAGAGTTTGCGCGCGGAACCGTAGCGCTTGAACTCCGAGGTCTTGACGTCATTGACGCCGGCTTGTGCGAGAAGCTGTGCCAAAGCTGTGTGGTGCTCGGGACGCATGTCTTTTTCGATGCAGTCGGCCCCGAGGCTTTTCACAACTCCGCGCACGAATAATTTGGCTTCATAGATACTGTCGCCCAGCGCATCGCCCGCATCGCCGAGCACAACGAGATGGCCCGATTGCGCCATGAATGCCGACATATGTCCGATGTTGCCGCGAACAACGATATCAATACCCTTCATCGAGATTCCACAGCGCGACGATGCATTACCTTCGATAACCAGAAGCCCGCCGCGGCCCGTGGCGCCTGCATACTGGCTGGCATCGCCTTTGACCACCACACGGCCGGACATCATGTTTTCAGCAACGCCTGGTCCCGCAGAACCATGCACCGTGATCGACGCCTTCTTATTCATACCCGCACAATAATAGCCGACGCTGCCTTTAATGTTGACGTTGACCGGCGCATCGACGCCGACCGCAACTGCATGGTGACCGCGCGGATTGATAACTTCCCATTCGGTCTCGTTGGTGCCCTCCGCCTGCCGGTGCAGATTGTGGTTCAGATCGCGCAGTGTCGATTTCGACAAGTCGATTGTGCGCATCGTTAGCGCTCCCAGAAGTAAGCGGTGGCGGGTTCGGGTTCCCAAACCTTGGCGCGGTCGATTCCGGGAAGATTCACGAGCGCCCGGTATTCAGACCCAAACGCAACATATTGATCGGTTTCAGCCATGACGGCTGGTTTGCACGCGATGGGATCGCGGATCACGCCGAAACCGTTTTTGGTGCCGACGACAAAGGTGAAGAATCCGTCGAGATCGTCCAGGCTCTTAGTCAACGCTGCACCCAAGTTCATTCCCTGGCTCATGCGCCACGTCAGGTAGGCCGCAGCGACTTCTGAGTCGTTGTCCGTTTCAAACGTGACGCCGTCGTGGCGCAATTCACGCTTCAAGTTGTGATGGTTTGACAGCGAGCCATTGTGCACCAAGCACTGATCAGACCCAGTTGAGAACGGGTGCGCGCCCATTGTCGTCACGGCAGATTCGGTTGCCATGCGAGTGTGCCCAATAGCATGCGTGCCTGTCATGGCGGCGAGATCAAAGCGCTTGGCAACGTCGGTCGGATAGCCGACTTCCTTGTAGATCTCGATGGCATCGCCCGCGCCCATGATGCGCACCGACGGGCGACCCGCCCGGATCGCCGCGCGTGCAGCATCCGATTTGCCAACTGGAACTGTCAGCACCGCGTGGGTCGATTTGGCGACCAAAGTGGCGTCGGCGCCGATAGCTTTTGAGACCGTTTGTGCGAGACCCGCAAAATCTTTTTCAGGCGCTGCCGATTGAATTGTGATTTTTGATTTTCCAGACACCGGAGCGCCGTAAACAGCGAATCCTGCCGAGTCGGGCCCACGGTCGCACATGGTCGCCAGCATTTCGGCCGTTAGTGCTCCAAGCTGTGGCTCAAGCGATTTATCTTTGATAAATAGGCCGACAATCCCACACATAGCGGATGACCTCCCAGTTAGACGGTAAAGAATTTGTAACAGGCACTTTCCTGTAATTCAACTGTCACGCAAGTTTTTTTCCTGTCAGTAGCTGTTTGACAGACCGCGGGACGGTAATCCCCGGCAATTCAGGTGCGGCGTGACGATTTCCAACCCTCATATTGCTGTCGGGCAATCCGGTAAGCATCAGGTATGGCCAATGCCCAGACGAACAACCCGCCCGCCGACCTTCCGACGAACGATTGCTCGGGCGACGTGGTGTGCCAGCTCAATACTGCGAATATCAATGTGAACAGAGCAAAGCCGAAACCTCTTTGCGGCTGGCCGCACGCAACCTGACCCATCCCTGGCAGAGCAATGGCCAGCGCCAGGACAGCGTAAGGATGCAATGGCGATTTATGGGTCATGCAGCTTGGGCGATTTTTTGCTTTTGAATTTCCGAATGAATAACGGCGAGATGAGTTAAAACGCTGGCAAGTTCGGCTGCCGGGACGCTGGTTGCATCGAAAATGGCTTGGCGCAACAGCAGGTGTTCACCGCGGCGCCCCTCTGCCGCCTGACGCACGATCCGCAGACCTTTGGGTGTCACCGCAATTTCTTTGACACGCGGATCTGCCAGGATTGCCAGGAGCGGTTTTTCCAGCGCATTGAGGACAGTCTGCGCAGCCTGAGACGCGCCGCGAATGACAATTTCGGAGGGAAAGCCGACTGGCGGCTCAAGCCGCTCTTCGAAGGTGTGCGTCAACGCATAAAACTCTGTTCCCGTGTGGCGAACAAGGAGCGCAAACGCCGTCAAATCCGGCATGCGTTCGAGAAATGTGACCGAGAGCCAAAGCTGTGGAAGGCGCCGGATTGTCAAAGTATCCGGGATGAGATCAGCAATAACCTCATGGCACTTGTAGAGCCCTCGAAGACGTGGAAACCCGTCGGCACCAAATGAAATGGCCGGATTTTCAACAACGCCTTGCGCGTGATTGAAAAGTGCGCGCCGCGATGAACGGATGCGAGTGCCGTCGCGAACTGTCAGCCACACCAGCGTGGCGCACCCTAAGGCGGCAACTAGGTACACTGTGCTGTTCACGGGGCTCACTCATTGGAAAAACGGCGGCAGAGATTGTTATCTTCTGCCGCCATGGACTTGCTCAATGACCTAAGGGCCGCGGCCATTGCATCGTAAACTGGTCGCCGCGGCGGACATATTTGTAGCGATGGAAATGGAACCAAAGCGACGCCACGATGTAGAATACCATCATGGCCAAGAGCTGTGCACCGTAGCCAAGGAACACAGCGAAGTAGGTCGTGGCGCACAAAAGCAGCAACACAAGTGCCGGCAGCGGATGTAACGGATGCACGTATCCGCGGCTGATGGACCCCAAAGGCCACTTGTTGCGGAACATTATGACGTTGAACGCCATGAACGTGTACCCGAGCAGGCCCGACAGGATCGAGAACGTGATGATCTGATCGAGTGGCACGTAGCAGGCAAAGATGACGGCGAGCGGCACCAAGAACACGATCGCGCGGTATGGCGTACGATAGACCGGATGCACAGCGCCGAACCATTCCGGCAAGTAGCGGTCGCGGCCCATGGAAAACCAGGCGCGTGACGCATCGTTGATGCAGCCGTTGGCCGAAGCCAGCGTCGCGAACACAGTGCCGATGAAAAGCAGCACCATGAGCGGCGTTGATCCCGTCAAACGCGCCGCGTCGAACATCGGCGTTGCAGCGGTGCCAAGATACTCCCACGGCATCAGGCCAGCACAGATGTACCAGGTCATTGTTGCCGCCAGAAGCAGCGTGATCATGCCGGTCATCGTTCCCAACGGCAGGGAGCGAGCCGGTGACCGCACTTCTTCGGCTGCTTGGGTCGTGCCTTCGATGCCAAGGTAATACCAAAGCCCGAAATGAAGCGAAGCAATCACGCCGAGCCAGCCGTACGGCAGCAAGCCGTCTTTGCCGTCCATCAATTCGGCGTGCTTCAACACATCATTCGACCACGGCTGCACCGCCAAAAACAAAACGATGATGGCGATGAAGGCGATGGCCGTAATGACCATGTTAAACGTCAACGAGGTGTGCACGCCCCGGTAGTTGAGCCAGGCAAGGAAGATGATAGTCAACACGATGAATGGCTTGTCGAATAGCGTGACGGCAGCTCCGTCAGGCCCCGTCACCCCCATCATGCCGCTTACGGTTTGCACCAGAAAACCTAGCGTCCAGGCGTTTGCGGCTTCGAGCATCGTGTAGGCAAACACCAGAAACAGGCCGACGTTGAAGGCCATAAGCGGCCCGACGATGTGCTTGGCCTGCGCGTATTGACCGCCGGCTGCTGCCACCGTCGACGTCACTTCAGAATCGATCATGGCAACGCAGGTGTAGAGCAGGCCTGCCACCCAGCAGGCGATCAAGGCGGCAATCATACCGCCTTTGCCGACGGAGAAGTTCCAGCCCATGTACTCGCCGACAAGAACAATGCCTACGCCAAGCCCCCAGACGTGGCCGGGACCCAGAACGCGTAGCAGCGAGATTTTCCCGCCCGTGGTTTCAGTTGCTGTTGTCATCACTGCACCCCGCCGATTTTGTCTTCGATTTCGCCTTCGCGCGATGAGGTCAACAGATCTTCCGAATAACTGCGGTCGGTGCGGATCATATCAAACAGCATCCACAGCCCTAGGATACCCGAGAGCCCCCAGGCACCGTATTCCAGCATTTCAAAATTGGTCATGGAGTTTGCTCACTTCTTGCCAAAACGTTCGTCGATGATGTCTTTGTATTCGGACTTCGAGAACTTCAGCACGACCAGAAAGTATCCGATGATCAATGCTGCAGTGGCAGCCAGAGAAATCGGATCGACGACATATTCAAACCGCGCAGCAATTGCGCCAGCGGCCGTCTCTGGGGTTTGCCCGAGAGCCTCCCACGCCTTCGCCATCGTTTCATTTTGGCCGAGGCCTGCCCAGGTCGTTTTGTCGTCGAAGGTTTTTTCTATTTTGCCGGAGCCGGCGAGCTTCATCCAAAACGGGACGAACAGCGCCAATAGCACCAGTGCCATCAAGAACAGACTGTCGAAAAATTGCCCGAAGCCAGACTGGCGGGGCGGATCATATTTGGCCATCGTCGCCTCCCTTAGCTCTTGGCTTTGTCCATCAGGTCGAGATAGTAGAGATCGAGGCCATAGATGTGGTCTTTGTCCTCGGCGTAGTGGCTGGTCATCGCCAGGATTGAGGCAGTGTTAAAGAGCAACACAAGGCCCGCGCTGATGCCCAAAGCCATCAGGACGTTGCTATCGCTGACGAGCGGCATGATCCGCCAGAAGACAAATGCGTAGAGACTCCAGAGCGCCAGCACGGCCATCCAAGCCCACTGCCGGTCGGTGCGGAACATTGAGTCGACTCGTGGGTCGTTTGATTTTTGCTGCATACTTCCCCCCTGTTATCCCCTATCGCAGAACACAACTGTCTTTGCCTGAGAGGCAAATCCGTTTGATGAGAGGAAAATGTGCGTCAAGGGGACGCAAGTTGTCAACACATTTGCCCAATCAGGCAGCAGACTGCCGTTAGCAAAGGCACACATTCGAGTTGCTTGAACACCTAAAATCCAATGAGTTCAGCGAATCCTTGCTTGAACATGCGGAAAATTTTTTGCATCTTAGGAAGCTATCGCTGAGCCGATTTGCGATATTCAAAGTGCGGCCCGCAGCGGCTGGAGTGACCCAATGCCTTTAGCGCTCCTCAAATACGGACTCCACTCGGAGCATCCGGATGACCCGCATTTCCGCTGGAAGCCGGATCTGAAGAAGAGCTACGACGTGGTTATCATCGGTGCGGGCGGCCACGGACTTGCCGCTGCGTACTACCTCGCCACACGCCATGGCACCACCAATGTGGCGGTGCTCGACAAAGGCTGGCTGGCTGGCGGTAACACAGCCCGCAATACCACAATCGTGCGCGCCAACTATCTGACGCCAGAAGGCGTCCGGTTCTACAAAGAATCCGTTGAGTTGTTTCGTACGCTCTCCACTGAACTCGATATTAACGTGATGTATTCCGAGCGCGGACACTTCACACTCGCACACACCGATGCCGCCATGCGCACGGCGCGCTGGCGCGCGGAAGTGAATAAGCACATGGGCGTGAATTCGGAAGTAATTGACGCTGGTGACGTCAAGCGCCTGTGTCCAGTGATGAGCGTCGATGAAAATGCGCGCTATCCGGTCTTGGGCGCGCTCTATCATCCACCCGGTGCCATCGCTCGGCACGACTCGGTTGCTTGGGGCTACGCCAAAGAAGCCATGCGTCGCGGCGTTGAAGTTCACACCCAAACGGAAGTGAAAAACGTCATTATCGAAAACGGCCGCGCGACCGGCGTCGAAACCAGCCGCGGCGTGATCTCGGCTGGCAAGGTGGTGCAGGCGGTAGCCGGTGCATCGAGTGTTGTGGCGCGTATGGCAGGCCTCAAGCTGCCGATCAAGACCATTCCGCTGCAGGCGTGCGTGTCCGAGCCGGTGAAGCCCATCCTCGACCAGATTGTGGTTTCGGGATCGCTGCATGTTTACATTTCCCAGTCGGCACGCGGCGAAATGGTCATGGGCGGCGCCACCGACCCCTACGGCCTCTATTCGACGCGCTCGACGCTCGATTTCAAAGAAAGCCTCATGGGCCACATGCTGGAATTATTCCCATTTATGGGCGAGCTGCGAATCCTGCGCCAGTGGGCCGGTATGGCCGACATGACGCCGGACTTCTCACCCGTGATGGGGCTAACACCGGTCGAAAATTACTACATTGATGCCGGTTGGGGCACGTGGGGCTTCAAGGCCACGCCCGTGTGCGGCAAACGCATGGCTGAATGCATCGCGACCAACACGCAACCGGATATCTTGAAACCCTTCGCGCTGTCGCGGTTCGACAACTTCGATCTGGTCGGCGAAAAAGGTGCGGCCTCGGTGGGTCACTAGCGATTTAAGCCCTTATTGCGTGAATGCCAGGGACAGAAGGACGTAGAAAGCGCCGATGAAAATCCTCAAGTGCCCGCTCAATGGGCCGCGCAACATCTCCGAATTTGTGTGGGGCGGCGAAGTGAAGCCCATGCCCGATCCCGCCACTGCGAGCGATGCCGAATGGTCGGCGTATTTGTTTCTGGAAGATAACACGGCCGGTGAAATTTATGAGTGGTGGCTGCACGCGCCCACGAACTACTGGTTCATCGCGCGGCGCAACAACGTGTCCGACGAGGTCCTGGAAACGATGACGGCAGATTCGTATTTCGAACGCATGGCACCAGCCAAAGCCGGAGCAAGCGCATCATGAGTACGCCCAACGGACACCGGTTGCAGGGTTCCGATTGGGGCCTGTTCATCGATTACACCAAGCCGCTAACATTTACGTTTGACCGCAAACTGTTCAACGGTTTTGCAGGAGATACAATTGCGTCTGCTCTTTTCGCAGGCGGTCAGAATATTCTGTCGCGCTCGTTCAAGTATCACCGCCCGCGCGGCGTTCTCACCATGGCAGGACACGAGGCGAATTGCTTTGTGCAAGTCGCCGAAGAACCCAACGTGCGCGCCGACCGCTATATTTTGAGCAATGGCATTGCCGTCCAATCGTTGAACCACCTGGGGTCTCTCAACAATGATCTCTATTCTGTCATGGGGTACTTCTCGCGCTTCCTACCCGTCGGATTCTATTACAAGACATTCTACTGGCCGAACGGCGCATGGAAGTATTTTGAAAAGCCCATCCGCGCCATGGCCGGTATCGGCAAACTAGAACCCAACGCCCAACACAAATACTATGACAAGGCCTACCTCTACGCCGATGTGCTCGTTGTGGGCGGGGGGCCAGCCGGGCTAGAGGCTGCGATTGCAGCCGCCGAAGGCGGCGCAGATACGCTGCTGATTGACGAGTGGCCGCTGCTCGGCGGGTCGCTGTTGTTTGGCCGGAGCAGAGGCGTTTCACGCGCCCAAACCGATGCCGCGCGGCTCGCGTTGATTGCGAAGGCGCACGCCCAGCCCAACTTGAAAATCATGACCGATACGACGGTTACGGGGCTGTTCACCGACAATTGGGCGGCTGCCATCTGTTGTCACCGGCTTTACAAGATCCGGTCCAAGCAGACGATCATTGCGGCCGGCGCCTTCGATCAGCCGTTGGTGTTCTCGAACAACGACCGGCCCGGCATCATGTTTGCCGATGCCGCCCAGCGCCTGATGCGTCTCTACGGTGTAAAGCCCGGCACGCGCGCGGTGGTAGCGGCCAGCAATCGCTTTGGCTATGAGACCGCGCTTGATCTGCTGGACGCCGGCGTTGATATCTCCGCGATCGTCGATCTCAATTCAGTGGCAAACGGGGCCGCCGCCGATGCCGTTCGCGCGCGCGGTGTGCGCATCATGACCAATTCAACACTGGTCGATTCAAAGGGCACAAAGCGCGTAGAGAGCGTCGCTGTTGCGCAAATCACAGGCGAAGGCGCCACAGCTGCCTCGCGCGATTGGCTGTCTTGTGATCTTGTCGTGATGAGCTTGGGCTACACGCCGGCACTCAATCTCGCGAGCCATGCAGGCGCAAGAGTCGTTTACGATCCCACCATACATATGCACCGGACGGTGAACATGCCGGACGGCGTGGCGCTAACGGGTTCGGCGGCTGGGATTTGGAATGACGAACTCGTAGCATCAGCTGCCCGCACGGCGGGAACGGAAGCGGCAAATCGTGCGCAAGGATTGCCGGTTGCGGCGGAATCAAATGCAGTGGTGCAAGATCCCGACGCCGCAACGATTACACATTCCTATCCAGTGTTTACCGGTAACGGCACCAAGGACTTCATCGACTTTGACGAAGACCTCAAGACGCGAGACATCGTCAATTGCATCAAAGATGGCTACGACGATATTCAGCTGGTGAAGCGCTACTCGACGGCCGGCCTGGGATCGAGCCAGGGCCGCCATACCAATCTCAACATGATCCGCATCGTTGCCAAGCAGACCGGCAAGTCGCTTGAGCAGGTCGGCACCACGACATTCCGCCCGCCGCTGGTGGCTGAAAAGTTTGCACACATGGCCGGGCGCGCGTTTGAGCCGGTGCGCCTCACGGCTATGCACCATCGGCACGTGGAGCTTGGCGCACAGATGATGGGGGCTGGTCTTTGGATGCGGCCGGCCTATTACGGCAGCAAGAGAGATGCGGCAGACATCATCGCCGCGGAAGTTAAAAGCGTGCGCGAGGGTGCCGGCATCATCGACGTTTCGACGTTGGGCGGCCTCGACATCCGGGGCCCGGATGCGGCGGCCTTCATCGACCGCATGTACACCTGGGCCTATGAGAAACAACCGATTGGTAAGGCGCGCTACACGCTGATGACCGATTTGTCGGGTGTCGTGATTGATGATGGCGTGGCCTGCCGCCTGCACGAGCGCCACTTTTATGTGACGGCGACCACCAGCGCTGTCGACCAAGTTTACCGCGCGATGACATGGTTCAACGTGCAATGGAAGATGGACGTCGACATCGCCAACGTGACAGCCGCCTATGCCGCCGTGAACTTGGCCGGCCCCAAGGCACGCGGCATTGTTCAAAAATTAGAGTCTGATATCGACTTCTCGAGAGAAGCATTCCCCTACATGGGCGTGCGCGTTGGGAAACTTGCAGGCATTCCGGTGCGCATCTTGCGCGTTGGTTTTGTGGGTGAAGCAGGCTACGAAATCCATTGCCCGTCCGGCGCGGGCGAAGCGCTGTGGGATAAGCTGATGGACGAAGGCCAACCGCTCGGCCTGAAACCATTCGGCGTCGAAGCGCAGCGCATTTTGAGGCTCGAAAAGGGTCACATTATTGTTGGCCAAGATACCGACGGCTTAACGCACCCGGCGGAAGCCGGCATGGAATGGGCGCTCGCCAAGAAGAAACCTTTCTACGTGGGCAAGCGATCGATCGACATGCAAATGGCGAAGGGCGCGACACGCAAGCTTGCCGGCTTCGCCGTAATGGGCAGCGATGCCCCGGTTCCGAAGGACTGCCACCTCATCATCCGCAATGGCGAGATCGCGGGTCGCATCACATCGGTCGCCAAATCTCCCACATTGGGCAAAGCCGTGGGCCTGGCGTTCGTGCCGCCTGACATGTCCGAAGTCGGGACGCGATTTCAAATCAGGACCGATGGAGGCGTGATGGCAGACGCTGAGATCGTCGCCACGCCGTTTTATGATCCTGACAACAAGCGCCAAGGTCTGTGAAACGAGGTGTTGTGAGATGACCAGTCCGAGAAACTTCCTGCGCCGCGTGCCGCTCCGCCGTCAGCATGAAAGCTCTGGCGCAATTTGGGCTGATCTCGTGGGCGATACCGCCGTGCCCATATCGATCCCGGGACAAGCTGCGGGCGGCGGCGTTTATCTCGCTGACCTTTCGGCTCTTCCACGGATTGGCTTCAAAGGCCGCGGGACAATCGCGGCGATGAAGACGCGTGGCGTAACGGTCGAGGCTGAGCCAAACAACGCCTTTGTTCAATCCGAAGGTGGGTTGTGCCTTGTTCTCGGCCCCGGCGAAATTATCCTGCTGGGCGATCCGCTGGCCGCGAACATGAAGCAAGTTGCCACCCATTTCGATCAGATGCTTTCCACTTGGAACCTAGAAGACGAGGAACGCACCTACCCCATGATGCGCCGGGATAGCCATGTCTGGTTTGCGCTTGGAGGAGACAAAGCGGCCGACATGATGGCTAAAATCTGCGCCGTGGACCTTCGGCCGCACAAATTCACCAATTTGTCGATCGCACAGACGTCCGTTGCCAAAATGTCGGCGATCGTCACCCGGGCTGACATAGGAGGGGTGCTGAACTACCATCTGCTTGCGGATAGCGCGGCGGCTCTGTACTTTTGGGAGTGCCTGATGGATGCTGCCCATGAATTCCGGGGGACTCC